>NZ_JACVTT010000200.1:0-1100 GCF_016624665.1 Stenotrophomonas sp. S39
GGCGGAATGCCTCCAGCGCCGGGAAAACCCTGCCAACCAAGGTTGGCATCTACCAAAGCGGGCTCCACCACCGCACTTTGCACAGCCCGCACTGATATTCCGGCACCAGCGCAAGGTTCCCACAATGTTGCTGGGGCATGCTGTCCAGCATGGCCCAGCCCGATCCCGTCTACCTGCCCACCCGCCCGCGTGCCCACGGACGCCCGCGTCCGGTGCCCTACGCGGCGCCGACGGTCGACCTGCAGGCCGAATACCAGTTCTGGCAGGCCTACGAGCGTCTCGTCCGCCCGCTGCCCGGTGGCGGCCTCCGCCTGGCCTGGCTGGTCTTCCAGAACGTCTACCGCGCCCGCGAACGCTTCCCCGATGACACCCACGAAGCGGCACTCGCACGCGTCCTCTTCGGCAGCAACATGACGCCCGAGCGCGCGGTCGAACTGCAGGATCTCTACGGCCTCGTCAGCCGCCGCTTGGCCACCGTCGCCAAGCGTGGCCGGATGCTACTGGCCACCAGGTAGATCCACGCCAAGCGTGGATGCACCTCACGGCCCGCGCGCAGGCCCTCAAGCCTCCGGCCGCACGCGTTCCTGGATGAACGCCGTAAGCGCCAGCGCGGCCATCGCCAGCCCCTCCAGCACGCGGTCACCTACGTACTCGTCAGGATCGCCGTTCTGCTGCGCGCGAATGGCGGCCAGCAGGATTTCCTGCACGATTCGCTGGCCCGCCAGCGCGCAGTCGGCATCGGCCAGGGCGATCTGCCGGCCACGCACCTGGTGGCGCTCGGGCCAGGGCTGGCCATCGGAGGCCGCGCCGGCACCAATGCTCTGCAGGATGGCGATGAGGCTGTTGAAATCGAAGGAAGAGGGGGCGTCCTGGTTGGGGCGCGGGGAGGGGGAATGCGGCTTGGTCATGGCTGGCTCCGTGCAAACAGGCAGAAGCCGCCACCGATAAAGGTGGCGGACGATGCGTGGCTCGAAAACCGGTTGCTAGACAAGGCCGGTGGGTACAAGACCCCCACGCACCGCCCGCCATAGCCGGCAGACGGATCGCCAGTCGGGCCCCCCCGCGGGGGGGGGGGCGGGGGGGCGGCAAAAAAGAAAATG
>NZ_JACVTT010000201.1:0-1062 GCF_016624665.1 Stenotrophomonas sp. S39
TTGACGCGGTCCGTGCTGGGCGCTCGTTGACGTCTGAGGCTCGCAGGCCAGCCACCGACCTGGAAAGCGAGATCAGCCGCCTTCGGGCCGAGAACGCCAATCTGAAGATGGAGCGGGAAATCCTAAAAAAAGCGGCGGCGTTCTTTGCCAAAGAGTCCAAGTGAGGTACGCCTTCGTCGCCCGTCATAGGACTCGTTACCCGACCCGGGTGCTGTGTCGTGTTCTCGGCGTATCGGTCTCTGGTTTCCATGATTACCTGCACCGACAGTCCGCCCGAACCGATGATGCCGACGCCGTTCTTCGTGCAGAGCTCCGAGCCATCCATGCGGCCAGCAATCGCAATTACGGCCGGCATCGGCTGGTCAGGGCCCTGCGCGCCCGAAATCACCCTGTCGGCCACAAGCGGGTGGCACGGTTGATGGCCGAGGAGCGCATCCAGGGCAAGATCAAGGGACGCTTCCGGCGCAAAACCTCTGCCGCAGGTTCGGCCCAGCTCGCCCCGAACCTACTGGATCGGCAATTCACTCCCGGTACGGGTCCGTCGGCGTGGGTCGGCGATATCACCTATGTGGCTACCCGTCAGGGCTGGCTGCATCTGGCCGTGGTCATCAGCGTCCAGACCCGGCAGGTGCTGGGCTACAGCGTCTCCGAACGCATGACCGAGGACGTAGTACTGAAAGCCTTTGCCAATGCCTGGGCTCTTCATCCCCAGCCGCCCGGCCTGATCTTCCATTCGGATCGAGGCGGGCAGTACTGGGGCAACGAGTATCGCCAGCTCCTGGAGTCCTGCAAGGTGGTCCAAAGCATGAGCCGCCCGGGTAACTGCTGGGATAACGCGGTGGCCGAGAGCTTTTTTGCCACGCTCAAGGCAGAAGAGGCTGCTGATCCATACGTGAGCCGGGAGCAGGCCAGCCAGTCCATTGCGGCCTACATCCACGGTTTCTACAATCCCGCCCGGCTACACTCGGCGCTGGGCTATCAGTCGCCCAACACCTATGCCAGGCAGCTCAAGGCTGCCGCCTGAAACGGCTTCATGGCGTCCGTTTTCAGGGAGCCAGATCA
>NZ_JACVTT010000202.1:0-876 GCF_016624665.1 Stenotrophomonas sp. S39
CGCATGGATGCGGCGACCAAGCCCCCATGGATGGGTTTACGGCGTCCCCGCTAACCCACAGTGCCCCGCCATCCCACGGAATGCCGCTCTGGATTTGGCCGTTGACGTTGCATTGAGCAGGTGCAGGGCGCCGCCCTGCCGAACCCACCTCCCCCTTAGAACGGAGCCGCGGACTCGAACGCCAGCATGGCCCCCGTCACCGGGTGGCTGAACGCCAGCGCGCACGCATGCAGGTGCACCCGCTGCGCCGGCGTGGCGCCATACAACACATCTCCCACGATCGAATGACCAAGACTGGCCATGTGCAGCCGCAACTGATGGCTGCGCCCGGTCACCGGCTCCAGCGCCACGCGCGTGCGCTGCGCCTGCACATCGCGGGCGAGCACGCGCCACCGCGTCAGCGCCGGCTTGCCACGTTCGTGGTCGACCTGCTGCTTCGGCCGGTTCGGCCAGTCCACGATCAACGGCAGGTCCACCGCGCCGGCCTCTGCCTCCAGCAGCCCCTGCACCACCGCCTCGTAGCGCTTGCTGACACTGCGCTGCTCGAACTGCATCGACAACGCCGCCTGCATCGCCTTGCCGCGCGCATGCAGCAGCAGGCCCGACGTCACCTGGTCCAGGCGATGCACGGTCAACGCATCCGGGTACAGCGCCTGCAGCCGCGCCACCACGCAATCCTGGTTTTCTTCGCTGCGGCCGGGCACGGACAACAGGCCGGCCGGCTTCTCGGCCACCAGCAGTGCGTCGTCGATGTAATGCAGGTGGATCATCAGTATCCCTGGCCCTCAAACAGCAACGGGGAAGCCTGAGCTTCCCCGTTGCCTGGTACCGACCAACGGTCGGTACCTACCTTCTGGATCACGTACCGACCAACGG
>NZ_JACVTT010000203.1:0-673 GCF_016624665.1 Stenotrophomonas sp. S39
CCCCGGGCGGGCCGCCTCTTATCGGCTGGCGCCGGGCCATGCCCGGCGTCCCCAGCAAATCCGGTAGCGCCGGGCCATGCCCGGCGTCCCCACTTCAAGGAGAGAACCATGCGGAACACACGGATGTTGATGATCGCCAGCCTGCTGCTGGCCCCGGCCGCGCACGCTGCACCGGCCTGCGAGGATGCGGCGGGCGTGGCCCGTGCGTTCTTCGAGGCCACCTCCGGTGACGACGGCCGCGTGCTGGACGCGCCGCCGGCCCTGGTCAGCCCGGCCTTCGCCAAGGCGCTGCGCGAGGAACGTGCCTGCCAGGTACGCGAGGAGGGCATCTGCACGATCGACTCGGACCCCTGGCTGGACGGCCAGGACGGCGAGATCGACAGCGCCGTGCGCTACGGCTGGAAGCCCGCCTCGGCCACGGCCGGCGAGGTCACGCTGAGCTACTCGGTGTGGAAGAGCGCCCACCTCACCCGCCTGCCGATGGTCCGCCACGGCAAGGGCTGCTGGCAGGTGGACGACGTGATCACCAACGGCGGCCAGTCGGTGCGGAAGATCCTCGCCCAGCCCGTGCCCTGAAAGTAGTGCCGGCCGCTGGCCGGCAATGGAATGGGATTGTGTTGCCGGCCAGCGGCCGGCACTACCGTGGGTGCCGGGCCGCGGGGGGGCCGCCGAT
>NZ_JACVTT010000204.1:0-653 GCF_016624665.1 Stenotrophomonas sp. S39
GGCGCGATCCTGGTGTGCTCGGCCGCTGACGGCCCGATGCCGCAGACCCGCGAGCACATCCTGCTGTCGCGTCAGGTCGGCGTGCCGTACATCGTCGTGTTCCTGAACAAGGCCGACATGGTTGACGATGCCGAGCTGCTGGAACTGGTCGAAATGGAAGTCCGCGAGCTGCTGAGCAAGTACGACTTCCCGGGCGACGACACCCCGATCATCTCGGGTTCGGCCCGCCTGGCGCTGGAAGGCGACCAGAGCGACATCGGCGTGCCGGCCGTGATCAAGCTGGTCGATGCTCTCGACAGCTGGATCCCGACCCCGGAGCGTGACGTCGACAAGCCGTTCCTGATGCCGGTGGAAGACGTGTTCTCGATCTCGGGCCGCGGCACCGTGGTGACCGGTCGTATCGAGCGCGGCGTGATCAAGGTCGGCGAAGAAATCGAAATCGTCGGCATCCGTCCGGTTCAGAAGACCACCGTGACCGGCGTCGAAATGTTCCGCAAGCTGCTGGACCAGGGCCAGGCAGGCGACAACGCCGGTCTGCTGCTGCGCGGCACCAAGCGTGACGACGTCGAGCGTGGCCAGGTCCTGGCCAAGCCGGGTTCGATCAAGCCGCACACCAAGTTCGACGCCGAAGTCTACGTGCTGTCGAAGGACGA
>NZ_JACVTT010000205.1:0-632 GCF_016624665.1 Stenotrophomonas sp. S39
GATCTTTGAAAGTATGCGCAGGTATCTTGTGAAGGCGCCTGCAGGAAGGATGATTGTCCATCTTGCAGACGTTTGATCAAGCAACTATTAATTGTTTTAAAGCAAGCGATACGTTGCCAGCATCAATCATCTGCAGCTTTAAATTTTGATCTTCGGATCATGTAGTTTTAAGTGAAGAGTTTGATCCTGGCTCAGAGTGAACGCTGGCGGTAGGCCTAACACATGCAAGTCGAACGGCAGCACAGTAAGAGCTTGCTCTTACGGGTGGCGAGTGGCGGACGGGTGAGGAATACATCGGAATCTACTTTTTCGTGGGGGATAACGTAGGGAAACTTACGCTAATACCGCATACGACCTACGGGTGAAAGCAGGGGACCTTCGGGCCTTGCGCGATTGAATGAGCCGATGTCGGATTAGCTAGTTGGCGGGGTAAAGGCCCACCAAGGCGACGATCCGTAGCTGGTCTGAGAGGATGATCAGCCACACTGGAACTGAGACACGGTCCAGACTCCTACGGGAGGCAGCAGTGGGGAATATTGGACAATGGGCGCAAGCCTGATCCAGCCATACCGCGTGGGTGAAGAAGGCCTTCGGGTTGTAAAGCCCTTTTGTTGGGAAAGAAATCCAGCCGG
>NZ_JACVTT010000206.1:0-614 GCF_016624665.1 Stenotrophomonas sp. S39
CCCGCCGCCAGCACCGCCGTGCAGCGCCAGGCCATCGCCCAGGGCCTGTACGAGCTGGCCTACAGCCCCACCCAGAACGCCGTGTTCGTGGCCTCGTCCGGTGGCTTCGGCGACAACGCCGGCCCGTCCCAGGTGCTGCGTCTGGACCCCGCCACGCTGGCCGTGCAGGCCCGCATCCCGCTGGAGCGCAAGGGCTTCGGCGTGGTGCTGGATGACGCCCACAACCGCCTGTATGTGGGCAACACCGTGGACACCTCGGTGACCGTGGTCGACACCGCGCAGAACAAGGCCATCGGCACCGTGCAGCTGATGGAAAAGAAGGTGGGCAAGGACGGCAAGGCCGGCTACACCCATGACCTGCGCGAGCTGGTGGTCGACAGCGACGCCAACCGCCTGTATGTCACCGGCCATTCCGGCGAGGGCAGCGTGCTGTTCGTGGTGGACACCACCACGCTGAAGCTGATCGACACCATCCCGGGCCTGGGCAAGGCGAAGGCGCCGGGCCTGGCGCTGGACGCCGCCAACAAGCGCGTCTACACCAGCAACCTGCTGGCCGACCTGGTGGTGGTGGGTACCGATTCGAAGAAGGTGGTGGCCCAGCACAAGATCGCCGC
>NZ_JACVTT010000207.1:0-614 GCF_016624665.1 Stenotrophomonas sp. S39
ACGACCCCCTGATTAACAGTCAAGTGCTCTAACCGGCTGAGCTATTCGGGCAGACGACTAGTATAACCACTCTTCACGCGCGATGGTAGGGGTGATTGGCAATCATTGCCGCCGCGCGATACAGCTGCTCGGCCACCACCAGGCGCACCAGCATGTGCGGCAGCGTGAGCGGTCCGATCGACCACTTTTCATCGGCCAGCGCGGACACTTCCGGCGAGTGGCCTTCGGGGCCACCGATCAGGAAGGCGAGGTCCCTGCCCTGCCCGCGCCAGTGCTCGAGGCGCTGCGCCAGCTGTTCGGAACTGAGCTGGCGGCCCGGCACATCCAGTGCCACCACGTAGGCGTTCTTCGGCAGCGCGGCAATCACCCGCTTGCCTTCATCCTCGGTGGCGCGGCGCGCATCGCGCCCCTTGCCTCGCAGGCCCGGCTCGATTTCCACCAGCTCGAACGGCAACCAGTGCGACAGCCGTTTCTGGTACTCGGCAAAGCCCTGCGCGACCCAGCTGGGTGCGCGTTCACCGGTGGCGATCAGGCGCGCTTTCATCGATGGCATCTCCAAAACGTCGACGGCGCCCAAGGCGCCGGCGGAAGGGGTGACCCACGCCCGGGGGCCG
>NZ_JACVTT010000208.1:0-553 GCF_016624665.1 Stenotrophomonas sp. S39
GATCGACGGCATCGCGTTCCAGACCAACATCCTGGCGCTGAACGCCGCCGTGGAAGCCGCGCGTGCCGGCGAACAGGGCCGCAGTTTTGCCGTGGTGGCCTCCGAAGTACGGTTGCTGGCGCAGCGCAGCGCCGAGGCCGCCAAGCAGATCAAGGGCCTGATTGAAGACTCGGTGGCCCGCGTCGGCCAGGGCAATGTGCAGGCCGAACAGGCTGGCACCACCATGGGCGAGATCGTCGGCAGCGTGCAGCAGCTGGCGGAACTGCTCACCGCCATCCGCAGCGCATCGCAGGACCAGCATGCAGGCATCGCCCAGGTGAACCAGACCATCGTGCAGATGGAATCGAGCACCCAGCGCAATGCCAGCCTGGTGGAGGAAGCCGGTGCCTCCACCGCGCACATGCAGACGCAGGTCCAGGCCCTGGCTGAAGCGGTATCGGCGTTCCGCCTGCAGCCGGAGCGACGCCCGCGCGCGGCGGCGTGATCGCCTGATTGCCTTCGCGGGGGGGGGGGGGGGGGGGGGGGGGGGGGGGGGGGGGGGGGGGGGGGGGGG
>NZ_JACVTT010000209.1:0-498 GCF_016624665.1 Stenotrophomonas sp. S39
GGGGGTTGGCGGGGGGCTTCTCTCCCGGGTACACCCCCGCGCACCCACCCCGCCCGGCCTCTGACACTTTCCGGGTGCGTCCAGCCACGTAAGAGAAAAAGAAGAGCAAGAGCGAAAGCGGGTCGCTTCGCTCGGTTGCGGTGGGTCAGCGCTGGGCGTTGAGGTGGTGGGCGACCAGGGCGTTGGCGTGGCCGTGGCCCAGGCCGTGCTCGCTCTTCAGGTAGCTGACCAGTTCCATGTGCTTCAGGCCCGGCTTCTTCGCCAGCAGGCCCAGCCAGTGCGCCACCGGCTGGCCGTAGGTCTTCTCGATGGAGGGAAAGTACGAGGCCGGGCCTTTCGGCGCGGTGTCAGTGCTCATGTGCAGCTCCCGTTGAAAGTCATTCATTCGACGAACCACAGACGTGGAAATCGACATACCCACACATCCGACCCCGTGCCGCCCCACCGGGGGGCCCCCCCCCCCCCCCCCCGGGGGGCAGTAAATAAAAGCCAAGCGGG
>NZ_JACVTT010000020.1:0-53433 GCF_016624665.1 Stenotrophomonas sp. S39
CACCCCGCCCCCCCACGGAAAGCCAGCTTTTGACGTTTGGGTTGCCGGCCAGCGGCCGGCACTACCGCAACTGCAGGTCAGTTGTTCTTTTTCGCCGCCATTGCCGCGGCCAGCTCGGCCTTGTATTCCTCGAAGGTCTGGCCCTTCTCCTTGGCCTCGGCCTGCGCGGCATCGCGCAGCGCATCGGAATACACCAGGCGTACCGGCGTGCCCTTGCGCTCGTGCAGTTCACCGGCCTGCATGATCAGCGCGAGCACCTGCGCGGCACTCTCGCTGTGGCCGGCGATGCGGCCATCCATGCCCAGCACCCATTCGCCATCGCGGCGCACGACGCCAGCCAGCAGCGTGCGCTGCGCATCGCGCAGTTCGGCATGCGGCTCGACAGGCGAGCCCACCGGCGAGGCCTGGGCAGCGGCCTTGTTGGCAGCCTTTTCTTCCTGGCGGCGGCGCTGGTCGCGACGGGTCTTGGAGGTGGTGGACATGGGGGCGGTACCGCGACGAGGGGGCGCAAGGATAACGCACCCCGGCCATGACGCCGCTTCACGGGCGGCGGCCGCGTACGCTCAGTCCAGCACCCTGCCCTGCCGCCAGTAACCCATGAACGTCAGCGCACGGCGGTCCAGCCCGCAGTCGCGGACCAGGTGGCGGCGGATCGCCATCACGGCCCCGGCCTCGCCGGCCACCCAGGCGTAGAACGGCCCGGCCACGCCCGCGTCGGACTGCTCCCACAGGATCTGTGCGTCCACGTCGATCTCGTCCAGCGCTTCCCCGGCAACCGCCGACGAGGCGGCCAACCGTGCCTGCACGGCCTCCACAAGCGCCTGGCCGTAAGCGGCCTGGCCGCGCGGCAGCCACATCAGTTCGGCAGTGGGCGGCGCCTTCAAGGCGATGGCACCGCCCTCGCCCGCCACTTCCAGCAGGGCCAGCACGCGCGGCGGATCTACCTGCGCGGCCAGTTCCTCGAGGATGCCGGCCACCGCCGGCAGCGCCGTCTCGTCAGCCACCAGCAGCACCTGGCCGACCCCGGCCGGCGGCTTCCATTCCCAGCCTTCGCTGCTTTCGGCGCAATCGGCATCCGGGGCCAGCAGCACCACACGGTCGCCGGGCCGGGCATGCGTGGCCCAGCGCGAGGCCGGCCCGGTTTCACCATGCAGGACGAAATCCACGTCGACCTCACCCTGCGCGGCGCGCAGCTGGCGAAGGGTGTAGGTGCGCATCGGCGGGCGCTGGTCGTCGGCCAGGGCGCGGTAGCGGGCGTACCAGTCCTCGCCGCTGGGCACGTCCGGGGCGTCCTGGCCGGGCAAGGGGAAACACACCTTGATCCGCTGGTCCGGGCCCTCGGTCTTCATCCGCGCCACGTCGGCGCCGGTGAACACCAGGCGGTGCAGGGAGGGGGAAAGGACGCGGCGCTCCTTCAGCGCCACCTCGAACAGGCGGTAGGTCTGCTGCGCAGCCATGGGGGTACCTCGCGACGGCTTCGGATCGGCTGGCCGTCATGCACCCGTGCAGTGGCTGGCTGGAACACCCAGCCTAGCCCGCCGCTGCAGCGCCGCAAGGGGCCGGGGGACGCTTGCGCCGCCCTGCCCCTGCGCGGTGCTCAAAGGCCGGTGGCCACTGCCTGCACTGCGCGCTCACGGCGGTGTTCCCAGTACCAGAACACGAAGCCGCCCGCGAAGAAGGCGGCCTGTCCCAGGGCCAGGTGCAGCGGGCTGCCACTCAGCAGCGGCGACACCACGCCGGCCACCACGGTGCTGATCATCAGCTGGATGAACGCCTGCAGCGAGGAGGCCAGGCCGCGCTGGTGCGGGTACATGTCCAGCACCGCCAGCGCCAGGATCGGGAAGATCAGCGCCATGCCCATGCCGCCCAGGAAGATCGGCAGCACCGCCCACGGCAGCACGAACTGCGGTGCCAGGGACACGTAGCCGACGTTGAGCAGCACCGACACCGCGCACAGGGTGAAACCGATGGCGACCTGGCGGGTGGGCGTGGTGCGCCCGGCCATGCGCCCGGACAGGAACGAACCGGTGGTCATGCCGCCGATGGTGGGGATGAACAACCAGGCGAAACCACCTTCGCCCAGGTGCAGGTGCTGCATGACGAACACCGGCGCCGAGGCGATGTACAGGAAGATGCCACCGAAACCGACGCTGCCAGCCAGGGCCAGGCGCAGGAAGCGCGGGTTGAAGCCGATGCGTACGTAGTCGCGCATCAGCACGCGCGGCGACAACGGCACGCGTGCCTCCACCGGGTGGGTCTCCGGCATGAAGCGGGCGGTGCACACCAGCAGCAGCAGCGAGAACGCCACCAGGAACCAGAAGATCAGCGGCCAGCCGGCGCCACTGAGCAGGATCCAGCCGCCGATGATGGGCGCGATGGCCGGGGCGATGCCGAACAGCATCGATACCTGGCTCATCAGCCGCTGCGCATCGTGGCCGTGGTACAGATCGCGGATGACCGCGCGGCCGACGATCATGCCCACGCCGGCCGACAGGCCCTGCAGCGCGCGGAACACCAGCAGGGTGCTCAGGTCGGTGGACAGCGCGCAGCCGACCGAGGCGCCGATGAACACCACCAGGCCGCCGAGGATCACCCGCTTGCGGCCCCAGGCATCGGACAGCGGCCCGTGCGCCAGGCTCATCAACGCGTAGAACAGCAGGTAGACGCTGATGGTCTGCTGCACCGCCACCTCATCCACCGCCAGGCGCTGGGCCAGCTGCGGGAAGGCCGGGAAGATGGTGTCGATCGAGAACGGGCCGAACATGGCCAGGCCGGCAAGCAGCAGGGCCATGCGTCGGGTGGAAGGGGCAACAGCGGGGGTCATCGGCAAAGCGTCCGGCAGGGCCATGCGCGGCACGCACGGCGGGCGCCGATCCCCTGCAGCAGGGACGGCGCCAGATGAATACGAGAGTCCGGCCATGATAGGCCCGGATTGCGGCCGATGCCATCGACCACTGCACGAAACGCATGGCCGGGCCATCGGCCATTCAGGCGCGCAGGCGCCCTGCCCCGGTTCCGGACCCGTGTTCAGCGGCGGCAACCCGCTATAATCGACGGGCAACATGGTGGGAGAAGCGGAACACCGCTGCCGAAGGCGCAACGCCCGTAATCGCTCAGGCCCGATACCACCCGTAACAGAACTCTGGAGAGACCGGTTCGATCCGGCGCCGAAGGGGCACGAAGCTGCGGCCAGCCGCGCTTTTAAACTCTCAGGCAAAAGGACAGAGGGGCGCCCCGCCAGCCGGCGGCTTGTGCCCGTGCGTGTGCCCTTTCCTGACGGATCCTTCGCCATGTCCCAGAACACCCCCTCCCTGCGTGAGCTTGAGCATCATTCCGCGTTCGTCGAGCGCCACATCGGCCCCAACGATGCCGAGGTCGCGCAGATGCTCGATGTCCTCGGCCACGCCACGCTGGATGCGATGACCGATGCCATCGTGCCGGCCAGGATCAAGTCGCCCGCGCCGCTGGCACTGCCGGAATCGATGACCGAAGTGCAGGCGCTGGCCAAGATCCGTGCCATTGCCGACAAGAACACCGTGCTGCGCAGCTTCATCGGCCAGGGCTACTACGGTACCCACACGCCGAACGTGATCCTGCGCAACATCCTGGAAAACCCGGCCTGGTACACCGCCTACACCCCGTACCAGGCGGAAATCTCGCAGGGCCGCATGGAAGCGCTGATCAACTTCCAGACCCTGTGCGCCGACCTGACCGGCATGGAAATCGCCAACGCCTCGCTGCTGGACGAAGCCACCGCCGCCGCTGAAGCGATGACCCTGGCCAAGCGTTCGGCCAAGTCGAAGTCGGACACCTTCTTCGTGCACGACGCCGTGCACCCGCAGACGCTGGAACTGCTGCGCACCCGCGCCGAGCCCATGGGCATCGTGCTGCGCGTGGGCACCCCGGCCGAAGCGCTGGAAGCGGAGGCCTTCGGCCTGCTGCTGCAGTACCCGGACACCTTCGGCCAGGTGGGCGACTACAAGGCGCTGGTGGATGCCGTGCACGCGCGCGGCGGCCTGGTGGCCGTGGCCACCGACCTGCTGGCCCTGACCCTGCTGGCCGCCCCCGGCGAATGGGGCGCGGACATCGTGGTCGGCAACAGCCAGCGTTTCGGCGTGCCGTTCGGTTTCGGCGGCCCGCACGCCGCGTTCATGGCCTGCCGTGATGCCTATAAGCGCTCGATGCCGGGCCGCCTGATCGGTGTCTCCATCGATGCCGAAGGCAAGCCGGCCTACCGCCTGACCCTGCAGACCCGCGAGCAGCACATCCGCCGCGAGAAGGCCACCTCCAACATCTGCACCGCGCAGGTGCTGCTGGCGGTGATGGCCTCGATGTACGCCGTCTACCACGGCCCGGAAGGCCTGGCCCGCATCGCCCGTCGTACCCACCGCCTGGCCTCGATCCTGGCCGCATCGCTGCGCAATGCCGGCGTGCAGGTGGGTGGCGATTTCTTCGACACCCTGCACATCACCGGCGTGCATGCCGATGAGGTCCACGCCAAGGCCCGCGCCGCCGGTTACAACCTGCGCGCGATCGACAGCGACTCGGTCGGCATCAGCCTGGACGAGACCGCGACCCGCGCCGACATCGTCGCCCTGGCCGCCGTGTTCGGTGCGCAGGCCGACGTTGACGCACTGGATGCCAGCACCGCCGACGCACTGCCGGCGGCCCTGCTGCGCCAGTCGGAATTCCTGACCCACCCGGTGTTCAACACCCACCACAGCGAGCACGAACTGCTGCGCTACCTGCGTTCGCTGGCCGACAAGGACCTGGCGATGGACCGCACGATGATCCCGCTGGGCTCGTGCACCATGAAGCTCAACGCCACCGCCGAGATGATCCCGGTGACCTGGCCGGAGTTCTCGCAGATCCATCCGCTGGTGCCGGCCGACCAGGCGCTGGGCTACAAGGAGCTGATCGACTCGCTGGAAGCGATGCTGGTGGAGTGCACCGGCTACGACGCGGTCAGCCTGCAGCCGAACTCCGGCGCGCAGGGCGAGTACGCCGGCCTGCTTGCGATCCGCGCCTACCACCGCTCGCGCGGCGAAGATCATCGCGACATCTGCCTGATTCCGGATTCGGCGCACGGCACCAACCCCGCCTCGGCGCAGATGTGCGGCATGAAGGTCGTGGTGACCAAGACCGATGCCAACGGCAATGTCGATGTCGAAGACATCCGCATCAACGCCGAGAAGTACAGCAGCCGCCTGGCCGCGATCATGATCACCTACCCCTCCACGCACGGCGTGTTCGAGGAAGAAGTGGTCGAGATCTGCGAGATCATCCACCAGCACGGTGGCCAGGTGTACACCGACGGTGCCAACATGAACGCCCTGGTCGGCGTGGCCAAGCCGGGCAAGTGGGGTTCGGACGTTTCCCACCTGAACCTGCACAAGACCTTCTGCATCCCGCACGGCGGCGGCGGCCCGGGCGTCGGCCCGTGCGCGGTGAAGGAACACCTGGCCCCGTTCCTGCCGGGCAAGCTGGGTGACAACGGCCCGGTCGGCATGGTCAGCGCGGCCAGCTTCGGCAGCGCCTCGATCCTGCCGATCAGCTGGATGTACATCGCCATGATGGGCAGCGAAGGCCTGCGCAAGGCCACCCAGGTGGCCCAGCTCAACGCCAACTACATCGCCAAGCGCCTGGCCCCGCACTTCAAGACCCTGTACACCGGCCGCAACGGCCTGGTGGCGCACGAGTGCATCCTCGACGTGCGCCCGCTGGAGAAGACCAGCGGCATCGGCGCCGAAGACGTGGCCAAGCGCCTGATCGACTTCGGCTTCCATGCCCCGACCCTGAGCTTCCCGGTGGCCGGCACGCTGATGGTCGAGCCGACCGAGAGCGAATCGCTGCACGAGCTGGACCGCTTCATCGACGCGATGATCCAGATCCGCGAGGAAATCCGCGCGATCGAGGACGGCCGCCTGGACCGCGAGGACAACCCGCTGAAGAACGCCCCGCATACCGCGACGGCGGTGACCGCCAGCGAGTGGACCCACGCCTACCCGCGTGAGCTGGCGGCCTTCCCGCTGCCCAGCCTGAAGCTGCAGAAGTACTGGCCGCCGGTGGCCCGCGTCGACAACGTGTATGGCGACAAGAACGTGATGTGCGCCTGCATCCCGGTCGATGCCTACAAGGACGACGAAGTCGAGGCGTAAATTCCCGATGGATCGGTAAACGGAACGGCCCGCGCAAGCGGGCCGTTTTCGTTGTACCTCACGGGTCCGGCATCTGCCCCAGGCTCAACTGCCACGACACGCCGTAGCGGTCCTGCACCCAGCCGTAGCGGTTGCTGAAATCGTAGTCCCCCACCGGCATCAGCCAGTGCCCGCCCTCGCCCAGCACCCGCGCCGCGCGCTCGAACTGCTCGCTGCCGGCGCATTCGACGAACAGCGAGATCGACGGACTGAACGTAAAGTCGTGCACGTCCAGGCTGTCGAAGCACAGGTAGTGGGTGCCACCCAGCAGGAAGATGGCCTGGCGCACCTGGCCGGGCACGCCGGCGCCGGCACCTTCGGGGTGGTGCTGCAGGGCCAGCAGGCGGAAATCGGCGAAGGCGTCGGCGTACAGGGCCATGGCGGCCTCGGCCTGGCCGGTGAACATCAGGAACGGGCGACTGCGCAGCATGCGGTACTCCTGTTCGACGGACCGGTGACGGCCCACGCGATCAGGATGGCACGGCGGATGTATGCCTTCTGTAGAGCCGAGCCCATGCTCGGCTGGCGGCCGCGCGAACAGCAGCCGACCGTCGGGTCGGCTCTACAAAGGCAAAGCAACTCCTGTTCGACGGACCGGTGACGGCCCACGCGATCAGGATGGCACGGCGGATGTATGCCTTCTGTAGAGCCGAGCCCATGCTCGGCTGGCGGCCGCGCGAACAGCAGCCGACCGTCGGGTCGGCTCTACAGAATTACGCCTCGCGCATGCGCCGCGCAATGGCACTGCCGGCGGCGATGGCCGCGGTCAGCGCCACCATCGACAGGAACTGCAGGCGCGTATGCGCCTCGCTCAGCAGCAGGCCGAAGATCAGCGCCAGGATGCCCAGCGCGCACACCGTCAGCCACGGGAAGCCGGCCATGCGGAACGGCAGGCGGGCGCCCAGGCGATCGGCACGACGGCGCAGCACCAGCTGCGAGACCAGCGACAGCGTCCACACCAGCAGGCAGGTGGAGCCGACGATGTTGAGCAGCACCGGCAGCACCTTGTCCGGGAACAGCAGCTCCATGATGGTGGCGGCGAAGCCGAACAGCACGCTGGCCAGCACGGCGATGACCGGCACCTGGCGCGGGTCGGTCCAGCCCAGCACGGCGGGGGCTTCGCGGCGCTGCGCCAGCGAATACATCATGCGCGAGGCACCGTAGAGGTTGGCATTGAGCGCCGACAGCAGCGCGATCACCGCGATCAGGGTGATGGCCGTGGCCGCGCCCGGAATGTTGGCGACCGCGAGCACGGCGGCAAACGGCGACTTCAGCGACTCGCTGGTCCACGGCACCACGGCGATGATCACGCTGAGCGAGCCGATGTAGAACACCAGGATGCGCCAGGCCACGGTGCGGATGGCACGGGCGATGCTGCGCTCGGGGTCTTCGGTTTCGGCGGCGGCCACTGCCACGATCTCGGTGCCGCCGAAGGCGAACACCACCACCAGCAGGGCCGCGCCGATGCCGGCCAGGCCCTTCGGCGCGAAGCCGCCGTGCTGGGTGAAGTTGCTCAGCCCCGGCGAGGCCACCTGCGGCAGCCAGCCCATCAGCAGGGCGATGCCGATGGCGATGAAGGCCAGGATGGCGGCCACCTTGAGGATGGCGAACCAGAATTCGAACTCGCCGAAGTTCTTCACCCCGAGCAGGTTGATCGCAGTGAAGAACAGCATGAAGGCCAGCGCCGCCATCGGGACCGGTATCACCGGCCAGACCGTGGCCAGCAGGCCGGCCGCACCCACCGCCTCGGCGGCGATGACGATGACCAGCTGCACCCACCACAACCAGCCCACGGTGGCACCGGCGGTGGCGCCCATGGCATCGGCCGCATACACCGAGAACGCGCCACTGGTCGGCTTGGCCGCGGCCATTTCGCCCAGGGCATTCATCACGATGATCACCAGCGCGCCGGCCACCAGGTAGGACACCAGCACGGCCGGGCCGGCCGCCTGCACGCCCACGCCGGAACCGAGGAACAGGCCGGCGCCGATCGCGCTGCCCAGGCCCATCATGATCAACTGGCGCGGCTTGAGCGAATGGCCAAGGCGGGAAGGCGTAACGGGGCTGGCGGACATCGGCGGGACTGGCGGCGGCTACAGGGGCGTCACCTTACATTGTCCCCCACCCACGGGGATAGGCACAGTGCAGCAGACCGCTCAGGACAGCAGGGCCTCGCCGACACTCCCCCCGATACGGGCCCGATAGGCACGCGGCGAGAAACCGGTTTCAGCCTTGAATTTGCGGGTGAACGCACTCTGGTCGCTGAAACCGCAGGCCTGGCCGATGCAGGCGATGCTGTCGTCACCGTGCAGCAGGTGCATGGCCATCTGGATGCGCAGCCGGGTCAGCACCTGCTGCGGGGTCATCTGGAACACCTTGCGGAAGCTGCGCTCCAGCTTGGACAGCGAGAAACCGGTGATGTCCAACAGGGTCTGCATGCGCACGTTCTCGGCGTAGTGCGCGTTGAGGTGGGCCAGGGCCAGGCGCAGCTGCTCGTACTGGGTGCCCAGGCTGTCCTTCTGGCCCAGGTCGCGGGAGATGCCGATCAGCCCCTCGATGCTGCCATCCACCAGCAGCGGCCGCTTGCAGGTCAGGCACCAGCCCGGTTCGCGGTTGGCGAACAGGTGCAGCTCCATCAGGTTCTCGATCACTTCACCGGACAGCACGCGTGCGTCCTGGTCCACGTAATCCGCGCTCAGGCCGGTCGGGTAGATCTCGGCAGCGGTGCGGCCGATGACATCCTTGCGCGCACGCAGGCCCAGCCGCCGCAGCATGGTCTGGTTGACGTGGGTGTAGCGGCCCTGGCGGTCCTTCATGAAGAACAGCACGTCCGGAATGGCGTCGAACAGGGCTTCGATGTCGGTGGGCTCGACTCGCATGCAGCAAGCATACCCGAGCCTGCTTTTGCCTGTACGTTCACCCGCGGCGGACCGTGGGTTAACGGCCCGGGGGCGACTGTCATGGCTTGACCCCTCGTATCCCGGAGAACCCCCCGATGGCCGCCAGCAAGCCGACCGGCAAGCGCGCACCCGCCCCGTCCCAGACGTCCCAGGCCCAGCAGCGCGGCGACGGTGACGAACTGCACCTGCAAGCCGGCGGCACGCATCCGGCGATGACCACCGCACAGGGCATTCCGGTGTCCGACAACCAGAACTCGCTGCGCGAGGGCCCGCGCGGCCCCACCCTGCTGGAGGACTTCATCCTCCGCGAGAAGATCACCCACTTCGACCACGAGCGCATTCCCGAACGCATCGTGCATGCGCGCGGCAGCGCCGCCCATGGGTATTTCGAACTGACCCGTTCGCTGGCGAAGTACACCCGCGCCCGCGTGCTCACCGAAGTGGGCACGAAGACGCCGGTGTTCACCCGCTTCTCCACCGTGGCCGGCGGTGCCGGTTCGGTCGACACCCCGCGCGACGTTCGCGGCTTCGCGGTCAAGTTCTACACGCCGGAAGGCAACTGGGACCTGGTCGGCAACAACATCCCGGTGTTCTTCATCCAGGATGCGATGAAGTTTCCCGACCTCGTGCATGCGGTGAAGATGGAGCCGGACCGCGCATTCCCGCAGGCCGCCAGCGCGCATGACACGTTCTGGGATTTCATCTCGCTGATGCCCGAATCGATGCACATGATCATGTGGGCGATGAGCGACCGTGGCATCCCGCGTTCGCTGCGCATGATCGAGGGCTTCGGCGTGCACAGCTTCCGCCTGTTGAACGAGAACGGCGACTCCACGTTCGTCAAGTTCCACTGGCGGCCGAAGCTGGGCATCCAGTCCACCGTGTGGGACGAAGCGCTGAAACTGCAGGCCGCCGACAACGATTTCCATCGCCGCGACCTGTTCGAGGCGATCCAGCGCGGCGACTTCCCCGAATGGGAACTGGCGGTGCAGCTGTTCACCGAAGAAGAGGCTGAGGCGTTCCCGTTCGACCACCTCGACCCGACCAAGATCATTCCCGAATCGCTGGTGCCGCTGAAGGTGATCGGGCGCATGGTGCTGGACCGCTGGCCGGACAATTTCTTCGCCGAAACCGAGCAGGTGGCGTTCTGCCCGGCCAACGTGCCGCCCGGCATCGATTTCAGCAACGATCCGCTGCTGCAGGGCCGCCTGTTCTCCTACCTGGACACGCAGCTGATCCGCCTGGGCGGGCCGAACTTCCACCAGATTCCGGTCAATGCGCCGAAGTGCCCGTTCGCCAACCACCAGCGCGATGGGCACATGCAGATGCAGGTGCCGAAGGGCCGCGTGGCCTATGACCCCAGCTCGCTGGAGGACGACAGCCCGCGCGAAACCGCTGCCGGGTTCCGCAGCCATGCAACCGCCGATGATGGCCGCAAGGGCCGCACGCGTGCGGCGAGCTTCGCCGACCACTACAGCCAGGCGCGCGCGTTCTTCCGCAGCCTGGAAAAGCCGGAGCAGGCGCATCTCGCTTCGGCGCTGGTGTTTGAGTTGTCCAAGGTGGAAACACTGAAGGTACGCGTGCGTACCGTCAGCCACCTGCGCAACATCGACGAGTCACTGGCCACGCGCGTGGCCGATGGGCTGGCCCTGGCCGACCTGCCCGATGCAGCGCCGACCGCAACGCCCGCACAGGACATGCCCGCCGTTCCCGAGGTACGCATCATCGGCCGCACGAAAGACACGCTGCAGGGGCGCTGCATCGGCATCCTGTTCGATGAAGGCTCTGATGCGGGGCTGATCGCCAGCCTGCGCAAGGCCGCGCAGAAGGCCGGTGCCGAAGTGAAACTGGTGGCGCCGAAAGTGGGTGGCGCCACGCTCAGCGACGGCAAGCGCCAGGCCGCCGATGGCCAGCTGGCGGGCACGCCCTCGGCGGTGTTCGATGCCGTGGCCTTGGTGCTCAGTGCGGACGGGGCCAAGGCGCTGGCCAAGGAAGCCGCTGCCGTCGAATTCGTCAGCCATGCGTGGGCACACCTGAAGGCCATTGCCAGCGATGCCGGTGGCCAGGCGCTGTTGAAGGCCGCCCGCGTGGGCAACGATGCCGGCACCGTGGAAGCCGAGGACGCCAAGGGCTTCCTCGCTGCCGCGGCCACCCGTCAGTGGGCACGCGAACCCAAGCTGCGCCTGCTGGCCTGATCGTTCCCTACAGGAGAAGCGACATGCCCCGTGGTGAGAAATCTGCCTACACCGACAAGCAGAAGCGCCAAGCCGAGCACATCGAGGAAAGCGAACGCGCGCGCGGCGCCAGTGAGAGTACGGCCGAACGCATCGCGTGGGCCACCGTCAACAAGCAGGATGGCGGTGGCAAGCGCAGCGGCAGCGGGCGCAAGGCGGCGAAGAAGGCGCCAGCGAAGAAAGCCGCTGCAAAGAAGACTGCTACAAAGAAGTCAGCAGCGAGTAAGGCGCCTGCGAAGAAGTCGGCGACGACGAAATCGCCTGCGAAGAAGTCGGCTGCAAAGAGAGCCCCCGCATCCACGGCGACAGAGAAAACCGCGACGAGGAAAGCCGCGGCGAAGAAAACTACCGCCGCAACCCGCAGCGCCGCCGCCAAGAAGGCGGCGGCAACCCGTGCGCGGAAGACGGCGGCACGCAAGACAGCAGCAAAAAAGGCTGCCCGAACGCGCGCCAGAGCTTGATAATCACCCAGGCAGCCCCACCCGCACCTGCAATGCCAGGTGCGGGATCTGCGCGCCTTCGGTTTCGTTGCTGTCCATGCCTCCACCCTCGGCTCCAAGCGAGCACCCCAGCGAGCACCCCAGCGAGCATCGCCGAAAAAGGGGGCCGCGCGGTAGAGTCGAGCTTGCTCGACTCTACTGGTGCAGCGGTCAGGCCGCGCGCGCCACCACGGCACGGGCTGCACCGCCCTGCTCGATCTGGAACACCGACACCGAGGTGGTCAGTGCGTTGGCCTGCTCTTCCAGCGCGCGGCTGGCCGCGGTGGCTTCCTCCACCAGCGCCGCGTTCTGCTGGGTCACCTGGTCCATCTGCACCACCACCTGGTTGACCTGTTCGATACCCGCGGCCTGTTCCTTGCTGGCCGCAGCGATGTCGCTCATCAGCTGGTTGGTGCGCGAACTGGCGTGGGCCAGGCGAGCGATCGCCGCCTCGGACTGTACGGTTACGGCCAGGCCGCTCTGCACCTTGGCGGCGGCATCCTCGATCAGCTCCTTGATCTCCTTGGCGGCGACGCCGGCGCGCTGCGCCAGGGTGCGCACTTCACTGGCGACCACGGCGAAGCCACGGCCCTGCTCACCGGCACGTGCCGCTTCGACGGCGGCGTTCAGCGCCAGGATGTTGGTCTGGAACGCGATGCCGTCGATCACCGTGGAGATCTCGGAGATACGCGCCGAGGACTGGTCGATCTCGCCCATCACCGTTGCCATCTGCGCCATGGCCTGTTCGGTTTCGCGCACGGCAGCACCGGCCGCGTGGGCTTCGCTGTCCGCCTGGCGGGCCAGCTCGGCGTTCTGGCGCACGGTGGAGGTCAGTTCCTCCATCGATGCAGCAGCCTCTTCCAGGTTCGCCGCCTGCTGTTCGGTACGGCGCGAGAGATCACTGTTGCCCGCGGCCAGTTCCTGCGCTGCATTGTTGATGCTGTCGGCCGCCACCTGGATGCCACGGACGATGCCGGTCAACTGCGTGGTGGTGGTGTTGGCATCGTCGCGCATGCGGGCGAAGACACCTTCGTACTCACCGTCCATGCGCGCGGTCAGGTTGCCGTGCGAAATCGCGCGCAGCACGTCGGACACGTCGGCGATGCTGGCCTGCGAGCTGGCCATCATGGCGTTGAGGTGTTCGACCATCGCGCGGTACTGGAACTGGAACGCCTCGGCATCGCCGCGCACGCTGAAATCGCCCGCACCGGCGGCCCGGGCCAGCGTGTCGATCTGCGCGCTGATCGCCATCAGGCTCTGCTTCACGGCGGCCAGGGTGCGGGTGAACGCGCCCTTCTCACCCGGGTACTGCGGCAGATCGCGGCTGAGGTCACCGATCGCGTAGCGCTGCATGACTTCAGCCATCAGCAGTTCCACCTGCACATGCGATTCCACCAGGCTGTTGGTGGCCTGCACCATGCGGCCGAAATCGCCGGGGAAGGCGCGGGCATCCATGCGGTAGCCGATGGCACCGGCCTCGTGCTGTTCGGCCATCTGCAGCTGCGCGCCGATGGCGGCCTGCACGCTCTGCCGCACGCTGCCCATGGCCTCGCCCAGCTGGGTCAGTTCATCGCGGCCACCCAGGTGGAAGGACTGGTCCAGCTCGCCCTTCGAAAGCTGCTGCGCCAGCTGCACCGCGCGCGCCAGCGGGCCGGTCATGCTGCGCCCGATCATCACCGAAGCGGCGATGCCGACCAGCAGCGCCACGCCGCCCAGCACCAGCAGCTGCAGCAGGCTTCGCTCGCCGAGGCGGATCGCTTCGGCCGCCGCCTCGCGGCTCTCTTTTTCCTCGAAGGCCACGCCATCAGCCAGCGCCTTGTTCCAGCCGTTGGCCGCTTCCTGCACCGGGCCCAGGGTCAGCGCGACCGCGCCGGGGAAATCCCCCTGTTCCATCAGTTCGCTGGTCTGCTTGTTGAGCGGGCGCGCAATGGCACGCTTGGCCGCGATGGCCTCGCCCATGGCCTTGCCCTCGGCATCGCCGGGCAGCGCCTGGTAGGCGGTCCAGCTGGCCTCGTAGCGCTTGACCAGGTCGGCGATGCGCTTCTCGTCGGCGTCGCGAGCATCACCCTGGCGGATCAGCATCTCGCGGCGCACGACCATCATCTGGTTGTTGGCATCGAGCATCTCCGACAGCAGCCGCACCTTGGCCACGCTGACGTCGACCACCTGCTGCATCGCGCGCTTCTGCACGGCGGTGGCGGTGGCGCCGGTGGCAACCACGGCAGCCACCAGCAGCAGCAACAGGCCAAAGCCAAGGCCAAGGCGCCAGGCAACCCTGACGTTCCTCAAGTAGTTCATGGGGGTATCCAAACGGGGGGATGTGCCCTTATCGGCGCGCCGCCCGCTCGCCTTGACCGTGCAACCGTGAACGCTTCGGTGGGCGTTCACGTTGGCCGTTCAGCCGGATGCCTGTTGCGGTTGCAGCGGACAGGCGCTGGCCAGGCGGGTGGCCAGGTCCTGGCGCAGGGCGCTGAGCGCGGCGATGCGGGCGTCGATGTCGGCCAGTTTTTCCTGCAGGGCGGCCGCCAGCAGCGGGCCGGCATCGGCCTGTTCCCACAGCCTGGGCAGGCGCTGGCCGATCTCGGCCAGGGTGAAACCGAGCTGCTGGGCCGTGCGGATGTAGTGCACCAGCATCGCGGTTTCATCCGGGTAATCGCGGTAGCCATTGGCCAGGCGCCGTGCGCCGATCAGGCCCTGCTTCTCGTAGAAACGCAGGGCTTCGCGCGAGAGGCCGCAGGCCTGGGCCAGTTCTCCAATCTGCATGGGGGCTCCAGAAAACGCTTGACCCTGAAGTTTACTTCAGCCCTGACAGTACGCCCTCTTTCTCCTGTTGAAGGCGTCCATGCTCACCTCCCGCTATCTCCGCATCGTCCGCGCCAGTGCTTTCTACGACCTGCTGGTCACCCTGCCCTTCGCCCTGCCCTGGACCTTCGCCCCGCTGCACGCGGCGATGGCTGCGCTGGCCGATGCCTGGCAGCTGCCGGGCCAGGTACCGGCGCTGGACCCGCTGCACATGCTGCTGGCCAACCTGCTCGGCTCGGTGGTGGTGATGTGGTCGCTGGCCCGCGTGCTTGCCCCCAGCGTGCTGCTGGGCCGGCTCGATGCCGCCGCACGCGGGCTGTTCGCGCTGTGGCAGGTGTATGCGGTGCTGCACGGTGCCAGTGCGATCCTGCTGCTGTTCACCGTCGCCGAGATCGTCTTCGGCGTGCTGCAGAGCTGGCGCCTCCAGGACCCACCCGTGCGTTGAGCGCTCATCTGCGGCTCAGCAACACGCCCGTGTTTTCACGCGGGCTGGTCGCGGGGTGCAGGCATGGTGGGGGCACGTTCTGCAGGAGCTTCCCATGCGTTCACCCCGTGTTGCCGTGCTTGCGCTGTCGCTGCTGGTTTCCCCTGCATTCGCGCAGGCCCCGCCGGCCAACCTACCTGCGCCCATTGCCGAGCGTGCAGGACCGGACATCGCCGCACGCTCGCCGCTGCACGCACAGGTACTGCTGGACCGCGCCAATTTCTCGCCCGGCCAGATCGATGGCGAGGTGGGCAGCAACCAGCGTCGCGCGGTGTCCGGCTTCCAGGCCGCACACGGGCTGACCGTCACCGGCGAGCTGGACGATGCGACCTGGAACGCACTGCAGGCCGATGCCAACGCGCCGCTGGCCAGTTACACGCTGACCCCCGAGGACGTCGCCGGTCCGTTCCAGCCGGTGCCGAAGGGACCGGCCGCACAGGCCAAGCTGAAAGCACTGGGCTACGGCAGCGTGGAAGAGTCGCTGGGCGAGCGCTTCCATGCCTCGCCCGAGCTGCTGAAGGCCCTCAACCCCGGCGTCGACCTGGGCAAGGCCGGCAGCCGCATCCAGGTACCCAACATCGCCCCGGCACCGTTGCCGAAGGCGGCCAAGGTGGTGGTCGACAAATCCGATTCCACCCTGCAGCTGCTCGATGCGGCGGGCAAGGTCATCGCGCAGGTGCCGGTGTCCTCGGGCAGCCAGCACGATCCGCTGCCGATCGGTGAATGGAAGATCCTCGGCGTGTACCGCGACCCGCCGTTCCACTACAACCCGAAGCTGTTCTGGGATGCGCGCAAGGGCGAGAAGAAGGCGACGCTGCCGCCGGGCCCGAACAACCCGGTCGGGCGCGTCTGGATTGACCTGTCCAAGCCGCATTACGGCCTGCACGGCACGCCCGAGCCCGGCCATGTGGGCAAGACCGAATCGCATGGGTGCGTGCGCATGACCAACTGGGATGCGGTGCGCGTGGCCGATGCGCTGGATACCTCGGTACCCGTGGTGATGCAGGAGTAAGCCGATGCGTCTTTCGCAGCTGATCGTACTGGGCGTGCTGCTGGGCCTGGGTGCAGGCTGGTGGCTGCGCCGCGATGCGGGTGAGCCGGTAGCGGTTGCCCTGCCTGCAACGCCACCCGCAGCCGTGACGGCGGCGCCGGTGAAGCCGGCTGCACCCGCGCGCGTGGATGCTGCGGCTCCAGCACTCACGCTGGCCTTTCCCGGTGCGGATGCGCCCGCAGGCCTGCTGCTGCCCGTGCAGGGCATCCAGCCATCGCAGCTGCGCGACACTTTCACCGATGCACGCAGCGAGGGGCGCGTGCACGATGCCATCGACATCATGGCCGACGCCGGGACGCCGGTGCTGGCAGTGGCCGATGGCACGGTGGAAAAGCTGTTCGACAGCGAACGCGGTGGCCTGACGATCTACCAGTTCGAGCCCGGCGGACGCTGGTGCTACTACTACGCGCACCTGCAGCGCTACGCCGATGGCCTGGCGGAAAAGCAGGCGATCAAGCGTGGTGAAGTGATCGGCTACGTCGGCAGCACCGGCAATGCCAGCGCCGAGGCCCCGCACCTGCATTTCGAGGTGCACGTGCTGGGCCCGGAGAAGCAATGGTGGAAGGGCGAATCGATCAACCCTTACCCGTTGCTGCAGGCGGCTGGCCGCTGAGGCTTCAGCCGACTGCGCTGCGTGCGGCGCGCAGGCCCGCCTGCAGCGTGTTCACTTCGGCCATCCATTCGTCCAGCGAATCGACCTCGTCCCACAGCTCGCGCAGCTCACTGTCTTCGGCCGTCACCTGCTGTACGGCGCGTTCGGCCAGTGCCAGCAGCGCGGCGGTCGGGCGCTGCGGATTGGCCTTCATCCACGCCTGCAGGTCTTCCTCTTCGGCGATCGCCGGCGAGGGATTGCCCAGCAGCGCCAGGATCACTTCCGCTGCGGCCAGGGCCTTGCTGCCGTCGCCGGCGTCCAGGTCTTCGTCGGTCTCGGCAGCCGTGCGCAGCGCGTCTTCCAGCAGTGAAAGATCCGTGCTTTCGCGCAGGTCGCAGACCAGATCGCAGGCGTCATCGTTCTCGAATGTACCGCTGCCCCATGCACCCATGATGTTGCTCCTTCCTTGATTGATGTCCTGCCACGCGCGGACCGCGAGGCGCGACGCAGAAGCATGCGGCACGGCTGCGGATCCTGGCAACCCACCGGCGCGCTCAGAGACCGCAGGCCACCCGCACCGCTTCACAGGCGGCGATGAGGTCTTCCACCAGGCGCCCGCTGACATCCAGTTCGCCCTCGTACTCGGCGATGTTGCGCTGCTGGTGGCACTTGTCGAGCACCCGCCATACCTCGGGGCCCACGCCCAGCGTGTGCTTGAGCGACTGGAACACGATGTAGCGGTTGCTGGGCCGGAACCCCTGTGCACGAAGCGCTGCCAGGCTCAATGCGTGGGCGGCGTTGTAGGCCAGGTCGAAGCGGCTTTCCAGCGAAAGCGTCGCATTGCGTGCGTCACGCAACCGCGCCAGGCCCGAGCGCTGCAGGCCTTCGATCTCGCGCGGATCCGGCGGCTCGGCGCTGAGCGGTTTACCCGGCCCGACCAGGTTCTGCAATGGCGAGGTCATCCATTCCTCCAATCACCCACAGCTTGGGTTGTTCCAGTACACGCTGCAGGAAGGCATTGCCCTTGTGCAGGCGATCGTTCAATTCGTCGTGCGTGTACAGCGTCGGGTTCACCGGCCGTCCCAGGCGATCTTCCAGCGGATCGAGCACGGCCATCAGCTCAGCATAGCCCAGCGTATCGGAGACCAGCATCAGGTCGATGTCGCTGTGCGCGCTGTCGGTGCGCTTGGCCACCGAGCCGAAGACGAAGGCCGCCGCAATCTGGTCCTGCAGCGGCTGCAGTGCGTCGCGCAGCGGCTGTGCAAGGCCGATGGTCTTGTGCACCAGCGCCACCAGTTCGGCATGGATCGGCGAGCCCGCAAATGCGCGATAGCGCTTCTGGTTGCCGACCTTGCGCTGCTCCACCAGGCCGCTGGCGACCAGCTTGGCCACTTCGCGCTGCACGGCGCCGGAACCGGCACCGCTGCCACTGATCAGCTCGGAAATGCTGAAATCACGGCGGTCCTGCCCGAACAGCAGGGCCAGCACCCGTTGCTGGGTCTGGGTGAACAGCGCGTCGGCCAGGCCGATGGGGCCTGTGGACGACGATGTGGCGGCGTGGTTACCCATATTGGGCATTATTGTGCCCATATTGGGTATTTGGCAAGTGCGGCGCCTGCCCTGCCGGGCATGGCCCGGCGCTACCGGGCACTGTTGCGCCGTTGCCAGCGCCGCAGCGCGATGCTGGCGACCGCCAGCCCGCCAGCGGCAATCAGCAACAGCATCGCCACCGGCTGCCAGAAGAAGAACGGCCACAGCCAGAGGTAATCGAGGTCGGTCAGCTTCAACACGTCCATCGGCGGCAGCAGTTCCACCGAGGCCGCTCGCCCGGCCAGCGCCGGGTCAACCTCCAGCACGGTCAGCCGCAGCCAGGAACGCCCGCGCGGCAGTGCGTCCCCCCGCCCATAGCCGAAGTACGAGGCGGCGAACCTGCTGGGCCCCACCGACTCCAGCGCACGGGAAACATCCAGTCCGGGCGCAGCCGAGCGTGTCTTCGCGCGGAACTCGTTGCGATCGGTCGGGGTGTCCGCGCGCAGGCGCAGCTCCGGATCGATCGACGGATCGGCGCCGTCATCGGCGTAGCGCAGGCGCAGACGCAAGGGGTCGTCGATGAAACGGTAGACCGTGACCTCCGCCGTCGCGCCGGGCTGCAGCACCAGTGGCAGGGTCTGCGTGCGCGAGGCCAGGTGGTTGGCGGCCGCGCCCAGTACCAGCACGATGCAGGCCAGCGCCCACAGGCTCCACAGCAGCCACAGGGTCACCCGTGCGACCGTCTCGCCCTTCATGCCGAACTCCCGGTCATCGCGCTGCGTCCCTGCTGGCGTTGGCCACAACGTAGCGCAGAACTGCACGTGGCCATAGTGCTAGCGTAAGGCAGCGCGCGAGCCGGCCCGGTACCTCGCCAGATGGCGAGGCTGGGCATCGCACATGCAGAACGGAGGTCAGGCCGGCCTGACTTCCCGGCACACCAGCTCGGCCAGTTCGCGGCAGGCGAAGAACAAGCCTTCCACCACGCCCTCATCGAGGTGGCGGCGGGGCGTGGCCATGGTCTTGCAGCGGTTCGCGGCGTGCAGCATCTCCGCCGCGGTGAGGATGGCCACGGCCGCACGGTCGATCCGCGCCAGTGACTGGCGTCGGCCGTCGGACAGGTTTTCCTCCGGCCAGAGCATGCCATCAGAGCCTTCGCCATCACGGATGCGGGTGAGGCAGCCCTGGAAGGTGCTGATATCGGAGGTGGGGTCTTCATCGTCGTTGACGGCATCAACAACATGGAGTGGCGGGTTCTTGCGAGTGGTCATGGCGTCGGCTTCCCTGGCTGTACGTAACAGCGCCACCGCGCAGAAGCGGGGTGGCGGACGGTGCGGGTTGCAAACCGGGATACATGCAGACCGGCGGGTCCGAAGACCCCCACGCACCGCCCGCCATAGAAGGCCGACGGATTGCCAGCCGGCACCGTTTCAGGACGGTGCCGGCTGGCAAGCGCTTACAGCACATATCGCGGGTTTGCATGCCCGGCCACCCTTTTTCGGTGGCGCGCCATGGTGTCTACGCCTGCACGATCGATTCAATGAGAAAAATCCGAAAGGTCCGGAGGGAATCGAGCGTGCGATGCGAAGTGTTGCATACGCGGGGAGTGGCGGATGCGACAGGAAAAGGCGCGAATCTGCTGCTGCGCGGGCGAGAGCGACGTGCGGTGACGCAAACAACCCGCGCTTCAGAATGGCGCGTGACGCTTATCGCTTACCAGAAGTTGTATGCGGGGATCGTGCAGAAAGTGCGAGTGGCGTGTGGCTTGGGGGAATCTGACGTGGATGGCCGATTTAGAGTGCCGGAAGCGACATGCTGGTGGCTCCGGTTCTGCCAGCCATGGGCTGGCAGAACCGGAGTTGGTGGAGAACCCAAAAAGAAGCGCCGCGACCCTCAGGGAGTCGCGGCGCTCTTTTTCAATAGCACAGCGTTACCACCACGCCGGGCATGGCCCGGCGCTACCGCCCACTCAGGCGAACGGATCCTGCAGGACCATGGTGTGGTCGCGGTCCGGGCCGGTGGAGACGATGCTGATCGGGCAACCGGCGAGCTCTTCCAGCGAACGCAGGTAGGCGCGTGCGGCCGGCGGCAGCTCGTCCCAGTTGGTGATGCCGTGGGTGTTCTCGCTCCAGCCCGGGAACTCCAGGTACACCGGGGTGCAGTCTTCCCAGCCCTGTGCGTCCAGCGGCGCGTACTCGGTGCGCTTGCCGTTGTATTCGTAGGCGATGCAGACCTTCAGCTTTTCCATGCCGTCCAGCACGTCCAGCTTGGTGATGCACAGGCCGCTGATGCCGTTGATGGCCACGGCGCGCTTCAGCGCAACGATGTCCATCCAACCGCAACGACGCGGGCGACCGGTCGAGGCACCGTACTCGGCGCCACGGTCACGGATGCCCTGGCCGACTTCGTCGTCCAGTTCGGTCGGGAACGGGCCGCCGCCGACGCGGGTGGCGTAGGCCTTGGCGATGCCCAGCACGTAGTCGATCGAATCGGCGCCGACGCCGGAACCGGCCAGTGCGCCACCGACGGTGGTGTTGGAGCTGGTGACGTACGGGTAGGTGCCGTGGTCGATGTCCAGCAATGCGCCCTGCGCGCCTTCGAACAGCACGCGCTTACCCTGCTTGCGCAGGTCGTGCAGGATGCCGGCCACGTCGGACTTCATCGGCTGCACGTACTCGCCGAAGGCGAGTGCTTCGTCGAAGGTCTTCTGGAAGTCGACCGCATCGGTGTTCAGATACTTGGTCAGCACGAAGTTGTGGTAGTCCAGTGCCGTGCGCAGCAGTTCTTCCAGCTGCTTGGGGTAATGCAGGTCGGCGATGCGGATGCCGCGGCGCGCCACCTTGTCTTCGTAGGCCGGGCCGATGCCGCGGCCGGTGGTGCCGATCGCCTTGCCGCCGGCAGCGCGTTCGCGCGCCTGGTCCAGGGCGATGTGGTACGGCATGATCAGCGGGGCGGCCGGGGAGATCTTCAGGCGCGAACGCACTTCGACGCCGGAGGCTTCCAGCTCGGCGATTTCCTTCTGCAGCGCGGCCGGCGAGATCACCACGCCGTTGCCGATCAGGCACAGCGCATCGTCACGCAGGATGCCCGACGGGATCAGGTGCAGGACGGTCTTCTTGCCATTGATGACCAGGGTGTGGCCGGCATTGTGGCCGCCCTGGAAGCGCACCACGGCGCCGATTTCCTCGGTGAGCAGATCGACGATCTTGCCCTTGCCTTCATCGCCCCACTGGGCACCCAACACTACGACAGACTGACCCATGACGGGCTCCTCGATTTGTTGCGGCCATCGGGGCCGCGGACGGGTAAACCGTGGCGGGGCTGGCCAGCACCTGGAAGGCGGCTCCAAACGGGGAGCGGCCGGCGATGGAAGGCCCAGACACGGAAAAAGCCGAACGGGGAGGCCCGTCCGGCTTTTGTGCATTATCCGGGTTTCCGGGGTCCGGTGCCACCTTTCCGACGGACGGCTTCACCGGCCGGTCAGGCGCCCCGGCTCTCCGTCCGCCGCTGCGCGGCGCCGCCCGAGCATGGGCTCGGACGCTACACCCGACCGCCCCGGTAGAGCCGAGCCCACGCTCGGCTGCCTTCCCGCCGCTGCGCGGCGCCGCCCGAGCATGGGCTCGGGCGCTACACCCGACCGCCCGGTAGAGCCGAGCCCACGCTCGGCTGCGTGGCGTGGACGGCACAGGACGGGGTTCAGTGCCGCGCCCACCACAGCAGGCTCAGGCCGGCCAGCAGCACCAGCCCGCCGAAGCTGCGCAGGGCCGGGCTGGGCAGGTCCAGCAGGCGCTCGGCCATGCGCTTCCAGGCCAGCGGGGCCACGAACAGCAGCAGGCCTTCGAGCACGGCCACCAGGCAGACGGCCGCGAACAGATCTTTCATGTGGGCACTCCGGAAAAAACACGGGGCCCGGCATCTGGCCGGGCCCCGTGGGATCTTGCCGAACGACTCAGCGGTCGCTCTTGAGGTACTGCAGGAACGGGTCGTTCTTGTCCAGCACGATAATGCCGTTGCCGTCGGTCATGGAGCCGCGGTAGGCCTCCAGGCTGCGGTAGAACGCATAGAACGACGGGTCCGCCGAACCGGCCTTGCCGTAGATGCGGGCGGCATCGGCATCGCCTTCACCGCGCAGGCGCTGGGCATCGCGCTCGGCTTCGGCGATCAGCACGGTGCTGTCACGGTCGGCCTGGGCACGGATGGTCAGCGACTGCTCCTCGCCCTCGGCGCGCAGCTTGGCGGCTTCCTGCTTGCGCTGTGCGCGCATGCGCTCGTACACGTCGTTGATCACCTGGCTGTCGGTGGGCAGGTCGACCTGCTTGATGCGCAGGTCGATCATCTGCATGCCCAGCCCGGACACCGCTTCGTTGATGTCCTTGAGCTGCGCGGCGATCAGTTCGCTGCGGTCGCCCGACACCAGCTGCTGCAGGGTGCGCGAGTTGATCTGGTTGCGCAGCGAATCGGTGATGATCGGCTGCAGGCGCGCGTTGGCCACGCGCGGGTCACCACCGGTGGCACGGAAGTAGTCGCCCACGTTGGAGATGTAGCCGACGGCGAAGAAGTCGACGCTGACGTCCTTCTGCTCGGCGGTGAAGTAACGCGCCGGCGCCGTGTCCAGCACCTGGAAGCGGCGGTCGAACACGCGCACGGTTTCCACCACCGGCACCTTGAAGTGCAGGCCCGGCTTGATGTCCGAACGCACCACCTTGCCCAGGTTCAGGACCATGGCGGTCTGGTCCTCGCGGACCACGTAGACCGAACCCAGCAGGGCCAGCAGGGCCGCCACGGCGACGGCAATCCAGATAGAACTTCTCATCGGCTGCCCTCCTCACGGCCGCTCGGACGCCCGGTCGGGCGGGTCACGGCCCGGCCCGGATCACGGGAAACTTCGGTTGCGGTACCCGGCAGCGACGGCATCACCACGTCCGGGTTCGGCACCGCGGCCGGCGCCGAGGCGCTGGGACGGGTGTCGCCGGTCATCGGCACGTAGATCAGCTGGCGACCATCGCCACCGATCACCTTGCGGTTCTCGCTCAGCACCTGCTGCACGGTTTCCAGCCACAGGCGCTTGCGGGTCACTTCCGGGGCGTCCTTGTACTGGGCCTGCAGCAGGCTGAAGCGCTGTGCGTCACCCTCGGCCTTGGACACCACGGCCTGCTTGTAGCCTTCGGCGGTGGTACGGGCACGCGAGGCCTGGCCTCGGGCTTCCGGCACGACCTTGGCGGCGTAGGCCTGGGCTTCGTTGATCAGGCGTTCCTTGACCTGCTGGGCACCGTTGACCTCGTCGAAGGCCGGCTTGACCTCCTCCGGCGGACGGGCGTCCTGCAGGGTCAGGCCGGTCACGGTCAGGCCGGTCTTGAACGCACCCAGCAGCGCCTGCAGGCGCTCCTCGGCGGCCACGGCCAGCGGGCCACGGTTGTTCAGCACCGAGTTGAGGTCGGCGCGGCCGACTTCCTCGCGCACCGCGCTCTGCGCGGACTGTTCCAGCACCTGGTCGGCATCGACGGTACCGAACAGGTACTGCTGCGGGTCATCGATGCGGTACTGCACGTTGAGCGAGACATTGACGATGTTCTCGTCGCGGGTCAGCACCGGCACCTGGATCGAGAAGGTCTTGATCTCGGTGGCATTGACCTTGGTGACCGATTCGATCGGCCAGGGCAGCTTGAAGTTCGGGCCCGGGGTCAGGATCCGCGAGAACTGGCCGAAGCGCAGCACCACGCCACGCTGCTGTTCGCCGATCAGCTGGAAGCTGGAGAACAGCACCAGCAACACCACCGCCGCCGCCACCCAACGCAGGATGCCGCCATCGAACAGGTCCTTCAGCGGCCCGGGCAGACCGCCCCAGCCACCACCATTGCCACCACCGCGCGACCCGAATGGCCCGCGTCGATTGTCCTCGGGGCCTTGTCCGCCCTTGTTGCCGCCGGGTGTATTCCAGGCCATGCACGCTCCATCAATATGTGGGCTGCGGCGCGGGCCCTTCCCGCGGCGCCAGCCGTGAATCTTCACCGATCATACAAGATGGGGCGGACTGGCAGGTTTGAAAGGGCCCTGACCGGGTAATGTGGCGTTTTCCTCGAAGTCAGGCAGCGCCAATGGCCCCCACCACCCCGTTCACCGCCTTCCGGATCGAAAACGACGATGCCGGCTACCGCAGCGGCCTGGTCCAGCTGGGCGTGGATGACCTCAGCCCCGGCCAGGTGCTGGTCCGCGCCCACTGGTCCTCGGTCAACTACAAGGACGCCCTGGCCGGCACCGGCAAAGGGAAGATCCTGCGCCGCTTCCCGCTGGTGGGCGGCATCGACGTGGCCGGTACGGTGGTCGCCTCCAGCGACCCGGCCTGGCGCGAGGGCGATGCGGTGCTGGCGACCGGCTGCGGCCTCAGCGAAACCCGTGACGGAGGCTACAGCCAGTACGTACGGCTGGAATCACGCGCCGTCATCGCCCAGCCGGCCGGGCTGAGCCCGCGCGAGGCGATGGTGCTGGGCACCGCCGGCTTCACCGCGGCCCTGGCCCTGCTGCGCCTGCAGGACAACCGGCAGACCCCGGGGCACGGGCCGCTGGCCGTGACCGGCGCCACCGGCGGCGTCGGCGCGCTGGCCGTGGACATCTTCAGCCGCGCCGGTTACGAGGTGCATGCGATCAGTGGCAAGCCGGAGCAGGCCGCCTTCCTGCGCGACATCGGCGCGAGCGAGGTGCTGCCGCGCGAGGCACTGGCCGATACCGCGCCCCTGCAGTCGGCCCGCTTCGGCGGCGGCCTGGACAATGCCGGCGGATCGATGCTGGCCAGCCTGCTGGCGCAGACGGTGCCCTATGGCAGCGTGGTCAGTGCCGGCCTGGCCGCGAGCGCGACGCTGGAGATGACGGTCATGCCATGCATCCTGCGTGGCGTCTCGCTGCTCGGCGTGTCCTCGGCCAGTGCGCCGCGTGACCTGCGCGAGCAGGTGTGGGCACGCCTGGGCGGGGAATGGAAGCCGCAGCACCTGGAGCGCATCTGCACCGCGGAAGTAGGCCTGTCGGACCTGCCGGGCGTGTTCGAGCGGATGCTGGCCGGTGGTTCGCTGGGCCGCACGGTGGTGCGGATCGACTGAACGTCGCAGGCAGGCGACGGACGGCAGCTACCCTACTCCCACCAGCAATGTGCCCGCACTACACTGCGGGCATGACACGGGGAACAACATGGCACGCATTCTGATCGTCGACGATTCACCGTCGCAGCTGTTGGGGATACAGCGCATCGTCGAGAAACTCGGGCACCAGATCCTGACCGCCACCGATGGCGCGGCCGGGGTGGAAACGGCCAAGGCCGAACTGCCCGACCTGGTATTGATGGACGTGGTGATGCCGAACCTCAACGGGTTCCAGGCCACGCGCACGCTGGCCCGCGACGAGGCGACCCGGCACATCCCGGTAATCCTGGTGACCACCAAGGACCAGGACACCGACCGCATGTGGGGCATGCGCCAGGGCGCGAAGGCCTACATCACCAAGCCGTTCTCGGAAGACGAGCTGTCCGAGGTGCTGGAGCGGGTGTTCGCCGGCCAGGGCTGAACCGTTCCCGGTGGGTGCCAACCTTGGTTGGCACGCGTTTGAAACCGCCGGGCGTGGCCCGGCGCTACCTTCAGATCGTTTCGCCAAAGGCCTTTGCCAGGTTCCGGTAGGCCTTCTTCTGCGCGTCGTCGGTCGCCGCCGGCGCCACGATCTCCAGCTCAACGATCTGGTCGCCATCCGGGCTGCCCGGCAGGCCGCGGCCACGCAGGCGCAGTTTGCGGCCGGCATCGGAATCGGCCGGGATCTTCAACTCCACCGCGCCGCCCAGCGTCGGCACGCTGATGCTGGTGCCCAGCGCTGCCTGCCACGGCGTCACCGGCAACGTGTAGAGAATGTTGCGGCCATCCACCTCGAACTGCGGATGGGCGGCATATTCCACTTCCAGCAGCAGGTTGCCACCGTGGGTGCCCTGCCCTGACAGGCGGATCACCTGGCCCGGGCGGATGCCCTTCGGCACGCGCACGTCCAGCTGCTTGCCGTTGACGGTGATGCGGAGGCTGTCACCGCTGTACGCCGCTTCCAGCGGCACCGACAGCTTGGCCCGGGTATCGCGGTTGGGCGCCTGGCCGTGGCTGCTGAAGCCCGGGCCGGGGCCTGCACCCTGCCCGCCGCGCTGGCGCGCGAACAGGCTTTCGAAGAAATCGCTGAAGCCGCCGCCGGCACCGCCGCCGCCGAACACTTCCTCGAAGTTGAAGCCGCCCGCACCGCCGTAGTTCGGCGGCACGTTGAACTCCTCGCCCGGGCGATAGCCCTGCGCGCGCAGCTGGTCATAGGCAGCGCGCTTTTCCGGATCGCGCAGCGCCTCGTAGGCCTCGTTGACCGCCTTGAACTTGTCCTCGGCGCCGGCCTCCTTGCTCACGTCCGGGTGGTACTTGCGCGCCAGCCGGCGGTAGGCAGTCTTGATCTCGGCCTCGCCCGCACTCGGTTCCACCCCCAGGGTGGCGTAGTAATCCTTGAATTCCATCCAGCTACCTCGATCTGCTTCGGCCGCGCCGGTGGCGCCGCCCCGGGCTCATTCTACGCGCCGGCATGCTACGCCGCTGCCCGTGCGACGCCGGTGAGGCCGTTTCATCCGGCGCAATGCACCGGCCGCCGCCCTGACCCCAGAATGGGGCGTGCACACCGGTTTTCCAATGTCTTGACGCGTTCCTCCCACCCGCCCGACTAGCCTGCCCACCAGCAAGGAGTTCCCATGACGATCCACGTTGGCGACCGCATCCCGGAAGTGACACTCAAGCGTATCCGCGAGGGCATCGAAACGCTGGACACCCAGGCGCTGTTCGAAGGACGCAAGGTCGTCCTGTTCGCCGTGCCCGGGGCCTTCACTCCCACCTGTTCGGCCCGTCACCTGCCTGGCTTCGTCGAGAGGTTCGCCGCGTTCCGCCAGCGTGGCATCGATGTGTACTGCCTGGCGGTCAACGACCCGTTCGTGATGAAGGCGTGGGCCGCCGACCAGCACGTGCCCGAGGGCCTGTTGATGCTCTCCGACGGCAACGCCGAACTGACCCGTGCGCTGGGCTTGGAGCTGGATGCCAGCGCCTCGGGCATGGGCATCCGGTCGCGCCGCTACGCCCTGTACGTCGATGACGGCGTGGTACGCGCCGCGTGGATCGAGGAACCCGGCCAGTTCGAGGTGTCCTCGGCCGACTACGTGCTGGAGCACCTTCCCACCTGATACCCCACTGCAAGAGGAACCGGCCAGCCATGTCCAACAAGCCAGCCAAAGCCAGCAAGCCCGCCGCCAAGCCCAGCGCCCAGGTGCCCGGCATCAGTGACCGCACGACCCTGCGCGAACGCGCCCGGCGCAACATCGAGGACGGTGCGATCACCGACAGCTACAGCGCCGATCGCAAGGTGGTGATCAAGCTGCTCAACGATGCCCTCGCCACCGAGTACGTGTGCGTGCTGCGCTATTACCGGCACTACTTCATGGCCAAGGGCATGCTGGCCGATGCGGTCAAGGCCGAGTTCCTCGAACACGCGCAGCAGGAACAGGCCCATGCCGGCAAGCTGGCCGAGCGCATCGTGCAGCTCGGCGGCGAGCCGGATTTCAACCCTGACACCCTGACCGCGCGCTCGCATGCCGAGTACAAGGAAGGCAGCGACCTGCGCGACATGGTGCGCGAGAACCTGGTGGCCGAGCGCATTGCCATCGACAGCTACCGCGAGATGATCAACTTCATCGGCGACCGCGATACCACCACCAAGCGCATCCTGGAGGAAATCCTGGCGCAGGAGGAGGAACACGCCGACGAGTTTGCCGACCTGCTGGACGGCTGGATCGGGGAATAGCGGCACCGTGCACTCTGTAGAGCCGAGCCCATGCTCGGCTGACGGTTGCACGTCCGCCACAGATGCAGCCGAGCATGGGCTCGGCTCTACAGCAGCGAAGCAGACATCAGCGGAGAACGGTAAACCTCACCTGCGTCCACGCGCCATCGGTCGCCAGCGCGGTCAGCGTATGCGCGCCCGGCTCGGCGAACTCGCGCTGCATCAGCTGCGCCCCTTGGGTGCGGGCGATCCAGCGGCCATCCAGCAGCCAGTCCACCGCCTGTTCACTGCCCAGCGCACGCAGCTGCAGGCGCACGCCATGCTGGGCATTGGGTGCACGCGCCAGCGCGGCGCCATCGTTGAGGCCATCCACGTGCAGGGCCACGCTCGCTTCGCGGCCATCGTCGCGGCAGTCGGCAGCCAGTGGCGGCAACTGCGATGCATCGCGCGTGGCCTTGGGCAACCACGGCGACAGCAACGCCGGCCAGCGCGCGATCTCGCGTTCCACTTCCTGGTGCGGCGCGCTGCAGTCGGCGGACAGCCGCTGGCCCGTGCGCGCATCGGCGATGTAGCGCTGCCGGCCCGGCTGCCAGCGCCGCGCCTCACGTTCGGGGAAGGTCGGCGGCACGCCACCGTCCAGCAGCCAGGCCGTCATGCGCCGCTGGCACAGCGTGGCCGGCAATGACCCGGCCAGTTCGCCGGTGGGCCAGCACACGTCGGCGCGGCTGACGCTGGCCGGCATCGGTGCAGCAGCGGCATCGCCGGGCTGGCGCGGCAGGCTGTCGACAACTTCGAACATCAGCGGCAACGCCGTCACCGCGCCGTACTGGCCGGGCAGCGGCGTGCCATCGGGCCGGCCCACCCACACGCCCACCGTGTAGTGGCGGGTGCTGCCGATCGCCCAGGCATCGCGGTAGCCATAGCTGGTGCCGGTTTTCCAGGCCACGCGCGGTCGTCCACCGACGTCGAACGTGCCCACCCCATAACCCGGGCGCGGGTTGGACTCGAGCATCTCGCGCACGATCCAGCTGGCCCCGGGCGAGGACAGGCGCCGCTCGATCATCGGATCGTCATCGCTATAGCGCACGCGCCCGGCTATGCCGTTGCGGTTGAGCGCGGCGAAGGCGCCAACCAGATCCTCAAGCCGCGCACCGGTGCCACCGAGAATCAGCGACAGGTTGGGCGAGCTGCCCGGCGGGAAGCGCAACTGGATGCCCGCGTGCGAGAGGCGCGCGGCGAAGCGCGCCGACCCTACCCGCTGCAGCAGGTCCACCGCTGGCACATTGAGCGATAGGCGCAGCGCGCTGGATGCACTGACGGGACCGTTGAATGCCTCGTCGAAGTTGCCCGGCCGATAGCTGCCGAAGCTCTGCGGCGCATCCACCAGCAGGCTTTCCGAATGGATCAGGCCATCGTCCAGCGCCATGGCGTACAGGAAGGGCTTGAGCGTGGAGCCCGGCGAGCGCCAGGCCTGCACCATGTCGACGTGGCCCAGGCGCTGGCGGTCACCGAAGGCCAGCGTGCCGACATACGCACGGGCCTGCAGGGTCTGGTTGTCGACCACCAGCAGCGCAGCCGAGGTGCGCTCGGGCAGCGTGGAGAAATAGCTGGCCACGCGCTCTTCCAGCGTGCGCTGCAGGTCCAGGTCGATGCTGCTCTGGATGCGCGCCTGGCCCGGGTGTGCCGAATGCAGCCGCTGCGCCAGCAGCGCCGCATGCATCGGCGGCCGCAGCGACCGCGCGACCACATTCTCGATGCGTGCATCGTCTACTTCTTCCGGCGTCCACACGCCCAGTTCGGCCATGCGCGCCAGCACCTTGTCGCGCGCCTTCTGCGCCGCTTCCGGGTGGCGGTCCGGGCGCAGCCGGCTGGGCGCCTGCGGCAGTACCGCCAGCAGCGCGGCCTCGGCGTGCGACAGTTGCGTGGCCGGCTTGCCCAGGTACGCCCAGCTGGCCGCTTCCACGCCCTCGATGGTGCCGCCGTACGGCGCGCGTTCCAGGTACAGCGCGAGGATCTGCGCCTTGCTCAGGTGTACTTCCAGCTGCACCGCGCGCAGCATCTGCTTGAGCTTGCCCCACGGCGTGCGCGAGTGCGGATCAAGGATGCGCGCGACCTGCATGGTGAGCGTTGAACCGCCCGACACGATGCGGCCGCCACGCAGCAGCTGGCCGCTGGCACGCAGGATCGCCAGCGGGTTGATGCCCGGGTGTTTCCAGAACCAGCGGTCTTCGTAGGTCAGCAGTGCCTGCAGGTACAACGGCGAGACGCTGTCGATCGACGCCGGATAGCGCCACACGCCTTCGGCATCGGCGAATGCACGCAGCGGCGTGCCGTCGGCAGCCACCACCAGGGTGCTGGTATCACGCTGCTTCGGCAGCGGTGGCGGGAAGGCGACGTCCAGCACCAGCAGCAGCGCCAGCGTGGCGGCCGTCCCCCAGCGCAACCACGGCCACAGCGGCCGCAGCCGGCGGCGCAGGGCCGCCAGCCGGGTCTTCATTGCGTCTTTCATTGCGAATTGCCCGCAGGACGGGCCGCGCCGTCGCGGCCCGTCCGCGCGGTCACGGCTGGACCACCGTGATCGTGGTCGGGTTGCTGCGGCCCACGCCGCGCAGCTGCGGGCGGTACATGTCTTCCACCAGCGGCGGCGGCACCGAGTAGGTACCCGGGGTCACCGCACGCACCAGGTAGAAGACGTTCGCCTTGCCACCGCGCGAGAGCTTCAGCGCGGCCACGTAGCGGTCGTCGCGGAACTCCTCGTGCTTGGTATCGGCAGCCGAGCTGCGGTCGCTGATGGTGATGCCATCGACCACCACGTCGGCCCACTGCTTGGCATCGCCCAGATTGAAGTTCTCGATCTCCAGGCCGGCCGGCAGCAGGTCCGTCAGCAGGGCATCGGGCATCTGCGTATCGGCACTGATGGTGATGCGCACGATCAGGGCTTCGCCTTCCTTCAGCGGTCGCGGCGTCCACGGCTTGCCATCGGTACCGAAGTAGCTGCGCTCGACACCCAGCACGCTGTTGTCCGGTGCCGGCGCGGTGCGCGGGATGCCGGCCACGTCGATGCTGGCAAACATCGGCGGCTCGCCCTGCGGGGTGAAGCGCACGCCGCTGGCCAGCTCGCTGCCGGTGAAGTTGCGACCGAACAGCTTGCGCTCGCCGATGGCCTCGCTGTTGCCACCGATCACCAGTTCACCGGCCACCAGTGCCTTCTGGTTGGCGGCCAGGGCCTTGCCGAGGCGGGCGATGGCCACCTGCTCCTGGGTACTCAGCCACATCCAGCCGGCATTGCGGCGGGCATCGAGGCCACGGCCCAGATCGACCGCACGCGCATCCCAGGCCGGCTTGGCCAGCTTGTTTTCGTGGGTCAGCGCGATCATCAGCGCGTCGTCACGGATGGCACTGCCGTAATCGCCGAAGTACGACGGGCGCTCGCTGCTGGACTTGGCGAAGCCGGCAGCAATCGCCGCCTGGCCGCGTTTGGCGTCGCCCTGCAGGGACAGCGCCACGCCCAGGTGGACCAGCGACAGGCCACCGACCGCCTTGCTGCGCTCGTTGTCGTACAGCGTGCGCAGGGTACCCAGCGGGGCACGGTTGACGCGGGCCAGCACGTAGCCGGAATACGCCTGGTTGGCGAATTTCAGCTTTTCGCGGTCATCCTGCCCGTAGAACTGGTTGCCACCGGACAGCAGGTCCTCGCTGAGGCGGTTGAGCGCCTTCTGCAGCACGTTGTCGGGCACGGCGAAACCGCCGTCCTTGGCATCGAGCAGGAACTCGGTGATGTACGGGGTCAGCCACGGGTTCACGTAGCCATCGTCGCCCCACATGGAGAAGTTGCCGTTGGCCACCTGCATCGACGCCAGGCGACCGAACGCGCCTTCCATGCGCTCGCGGCGGGTCTTGGCGTCCAGTCCGTCGGTGCCGAGCATCGACGAAGTGGCCTGGTCCAGGATCAGCGCGGCGTAGCCCTTGCTGGTGGTCTGCTCGGCACAGCCGTAGGGATAGTTCAGCGCGCCCTGCAGGGCGCTGGCGAACGGAATCGGCGGCAGCGGGCTGACCAGCAGGCGGGCATTGACCGACTCGGCCATCAGGCCATCGGCCAGGCCGCCGTCCAGGCTGACCGCAGCCAGCGGATCGAGCGTGCGCACCTGCGAACGGATCACCTGCGGCCACGCCGCACGCACCGGCAGCTCGTATCGGCGGTCGGCCTTGAAGCCGTTGCCATCCACGCGCACCCGTACCTTGGCCACGCTGTTGCCCTCGCGGGCCGACAACGGGAAGCTCAGCGTGGTCTTGGCATCTGCGTTGAGCTGCACGTTGCGGCTGCCCTCGCCCAGGCTCAGCGGACCTTCGGTGTCCACCTGCACGTTGAACTGGCCGGGCTTGCCGGTGAAGTTCTGCACGTCCAGGGTGACGGTGCTGCGGTCACCCGGGGCGAGCACGCGCGGCATGCTGGCCTCGGCCAGGATCGGCGCGCGCACGATGGTTTCCACATCGCGCTTGCCGTACTGGTCATCGCTGTAGACCAGCGCCGACACGCGCAGCGTGCCGTTGAAGTCCGGCACCTTCAGGCGGATGCGCGCATTGCCCTTGGCATCAAGCTGCACCGGGCCGGAGAACAGGTCCACGGTCTGCACGCGTGCGGTTGGCCGCTTGGCCTGCGGCAGCGCCTGCAGGGCCATGTCGCCGCCGAACTTCAGCTTGCCGCTGCTGCCGTCGAAGCTCTCGATCACCCGGCTGTAGATGTCGTAGGCATCGATGCCGAGGCGACGCTGGGCGAAGAAGTGCGCGCCGGCATCGGGCACCGGGAAGCGGGTGATGTTGAGGATGCCCACGTCCACCGCCGAAACGGTGACGTGCGCGGTCTTGCCGGCCAGCTGCGGTGCGCTCACCGTCACCGGCAGGTCCTGTTCCGGGCGCATCTGCTTCGGTGCGACCAGGCCCACGGCCACGGTGCGTGCCTTGCGGTCCATCGGCACGTGCACCACGCCCACGGCGCGGGCCGGGGTGATCTTGCTGGGCGCACTGCCACCGCGGAACACCAGCGCGGTGATGTAGACGTCGTGGCGTTCCCAGTCGGCGGTGACCGGGATCTTGTAGGTGGCACCCGGCTTGGCGTCGATCTCCTGCACGTACAGCATGCGGTCGGTCTCGACCATCAGCACGCCCTTGCCGGCGTGCGGCGGGGTCACCGTCACCTGCAGGGTATCGCCGGCCTTGTAGCCGGTCTTGTCCAGGCCCAGCTTGACCTTGTCCGGGCGTGCATCCAGGCCGCGGTTGTCATCGCCCCAGCTCCAGCCGGCGCGGAACGGGTAGCGGCTGGTCAGGCCGGTGGACGGATCGAACACGTCCACCCGGTATTCGCCCCACTCCACCGCGAAATCGAAGGCGACTGCACTGCTGCCGGCATCGACGGTACGGGTGTCCTTGTTCTCGAAGCGGCGGGTGAAATCGTAGTCCCAGCGGTTGTCGTTGAAGGTCCAGTGGTAATCGCGCAGCTCGCGCACCAGGGTCACCTTCAGGCCCTTGGCCGGCTGCGGCTTGCCGGCGGCATCCACGCGCATCAGCTCGAAGCGCGCAGTGCCGTTGGCATCGGCGCCGTCGTCCGGGTTGAACAACGGGCGCACGCCGACCAGTGCATTGGCCGGCCACATCACCCGCTTCAGGGTGCGGGTGACGGTACGGCCACCGGTTTCATACAGGCTGCCCGACAGCACCACGGCGATCGGTGCCTTGGCCTTGGCCGCCTCTTCCGGCAGTGCCACGTCTTCGCGCAGCTGGCCATTGGCCGGCAGCGTGGTATCGACCACATCCTTGGCTTCGCGCGGCAGCTGCAGCGTCGGGTCACCGAAGAAATAGCCCGGCAGGCCTTCCACCGGCTTCTGCTCGGCGGCCACCGCCATGCGTGCGGTGAAGCGGTTGCCATCGGCCGGCGCGCCGTACAGATAGGCGCCGTTGGCCTGCAGCCGCAGCTCCTCGCCCGGCTTCAGCGTCTTCTGCACGCTGTCCAGGTCCAGCTTCATGCGCTCGGGCAGGAACTCCTCGATGCGCAGGGTCATGCCCTGGATCGCTTCCTTGCTGGCCGGATCGGTGCGGAACTCGACCTGCCAGCGCCCGGTCGGCGCCTCGGCGGGGATGGTCTGCTCGAAGTTGATGTAGCCCTGGTCACCGGGCTGCAGGCGGGTCTCGCGGAAGGTCTTGCCGTCGGGCTGCTTCAGGCGCAGGAACACCGGTTGCGCCTTGACCGGCTTGCCGTCGTTGTCACGCAGCAGGGCCGACAGGCGCACGGTTTCGCCCGGGCGGTACAGGTCGCGGCCCGACCAGGCGTAGACGTCGAACCAAGCGTTGTCACGGCCGGCCACGGCGAATTCGCTCAGGTCCAGCGCCGGCTGGTTGAACGGCAGGAAGCTGGTGTCCTTGCCGCTGCTGGCGACCAGCACGTGGGTGGCATCCAGGGTGTAGTTCAGCAGCGCATTGCCGTTGCCGTCGGTGCTGCCCTTGAGCACCACCTCGCCCTTGGCGTCGAGCACGCGCAGCTCGACGTTCTTCAGCGCCGCACCGTCCTTCAGTGCGGCGGTGTGGACGAACAGCTTGTCCTTGTAGGCGCGGGTGTGCAGGCCGATGTCGCTGACCGAGAAGAACGCGGTATCGAACTCGCCTTCGTAGTCACCGGTGCGCTTGAGCAGGGCGAAGTACAGGCCCGGCTCCTGCAGCTCCTTGATGTCCTGGGTCGGCAGGTAGGTCAGCACCCGCTCGTTCTGCTTGCCACCGAGGATGAAGCGGTTGACGTAGACCGGCTCGGCCAGCTGGTTGATCGGGCTGCGCTCGTAGTCGCTGCTCAGTTCCCAGCTGCCGCGGCGGCCGCCGCGCTGGTACTGGCTGAAGAAGGTCGGCAGGTCCTTCTCGCGCACGCGCAGGAACTCGACGTCGACCTCGGGCACGTTCACCGAGACCACCGGCAGGCCGCGGCTGTCCTTGGCCGGCAGCACGCTGCCCTGCGAAGCGAAACCGGCCACCGGCTTCAGCTCACCGCTGAACACCTTCTGCTTCAGTTCCTTGCCCAGGCGGCTGCCGTCGGCGGCCAGCAGGTCTTCGGAGACGACCAGGCTGTATTCCTTGCCGGCTTCAACGAAGGGGTAGCGCAGGGTCAGGCCGTCGTCGGACAGGGTCCAGCTGCTGTCGTCGTTGCCGACCTTCTCTTCGAAGCGCACCAGTTTGTCGAAGTCCTGGGTGCCGACCAGCGGGCGCGAGAACTCCAGCGCCAGCGACAGGCCCTCACTCTTCTGGTCCGGGTAGGCGCGCAGCAGGGTGAAGTCCTTCACCTGCTCGGCCTTGGTGGCGATGGCTTCGCCGCTGGCCTTGGGCAGCTGCCCATTGTCATTGCGACAGCCGGCCAGACCCAGCAACAGGCCTCCTGCCAGTACAGCCGCCGCCCAACCCCACCGCTTCCGCCGTGCCGGACCGCTCATGTCGTCACTCCTTGATCGAGGCGGCCATTATAGGCGCGCCGCGTCAAGGTGTTGACGCCCCGGCGGTCGGACAGCGGGGGCCAAGGGTAGCGCCGGGCCATGCCCGGCGGGATCGGCGTCGCCTACCCCGGCAGGTACAGGTCCACGTAGTCCGTCACCGGCATCGCGGCCAGCGCCACCGGGTCCAGCGAGGCCGCCAGGATGCGCTGCTGCTGGGCGGTCGGGAAGCGGTGCGCGAGGTGCCGGCGGAACTTGTCCATCAGCAGCGGGATGCCCTCCTGCCGGCGCCGCGCGTGGCCGAGCGGGTGCTCCACCAGTACCTCCGGCAGTCCGCTGCCATCGGTGAAGCGCACGCTCAGCCCGTTGGCGATGCTGCGCTTGCCGGGGTCCAGATAGTCCGCGCTGAGCTGCGGGTCTTCCCGGCAGGCCATCTTCGCCCGCAGCGCGTCGATGCGCGGGTCGGCGGCCATGTCGTCCTCGTAATCCTCGGCCACCAGCCGCCCGTGCAGCAGCGCGATGGCCACCATGTACTGCACGCAGTGATCGCGGTCGGCCGGGTTATGCAGCGGCCCCTGCTTGTCGATGATGCGGATGCAGGCTTCCTGGGTGCGGATGTCGATGTGCGCGATGTCCTCGACCCGCCGCCCCGCTGCACGCAGCTGCTGGTGCAGCGTGATCGCCGCCTCCACGGCCGTCTGGCCGTGGAACTCGGCCGGGTAGCTGATCTTGAACAACACGTTCTCCATCACATAGCTGCCCAGCGGTCGCCCCAGCGTCAGTGCCTGGCCGTGCATGGATACCGCCTCGAAACCCCAGACCGGTGCGCTGAGCGCGCTGGGGTAGCCCATTTCGCCGCTGGCTGCCATCAGCGCCAGGCGCACGCCACGGCTGGTGGCATCGCCGGCCGCCCAGCTTTTGCGCGAGCCGGTATTGGGCGCATGCCGGTAGGTGCGCAGTGCCTGGCCATCCACCCAGGCCAGCGACAGCGCATTGAGCATGCGCTCGCGGTCCAGCCCCAGCAGGTGCGCGACCACCGCCGTGGTGGCCACCTTGACCAGCACCACATGGTCCAGCCCGACCCGGTTGAACGAGTTCTGCAGCGCCAGCACGCCCTGGATCTCGTGCGCCTTGATCATCGCCTGCAGCACGACATGCACGGTCGGCGGTGGCCGCCGCAGGGCCAGCGCGTTGCGCCCCAGCCAATCGCAGACGGCGAGGATGCCGCCGAGGTTGTCCGAAGGATGGCCCCATTCGGCTGCCAGCCAGGTGTCGTTGAAATCGAGCCAGCGCACAATCGCGCCGATGTTGAAGGCCGCCTGCACCGGGTCCAGTTCGTAGTGCGTGCCCGGCACCCGCGCACCGTTGACCACATGGATGCCCGGCACCAGGGGGCCCAGCAGCTTGCTGCAGGCCGGGAAGGACAGCGCTTCCAGGCCGCAGCCCAGGGTGTCGAGCAGGCAGTGGTGCGCCGTCTCGAACGCCAGGGGGGATTCAATGCGGGCGTCGCGTACGTAATCGACGATGTCCACCAGCAGCGCATCCCACGCTGCACGCTCGTTGGAGGGGGTGTGGCTGCTGGACATCATCTGGACTCCGGTAGCGCCGGGCCACGCCCGGCGGTTCATGGGCGGGCCCTGCTGCGCTCGCCGGGCGTGGCCCGGCGCTACCGCGATGGCCCCACGTTACAAGGTGTCGGCGGGCACCCGCACCTTGCCTTCCATCAACACGCGGGCGCTGCGGCTCATGATGGCCTTGGTCACCGTCCACTGGCCGTCAACGCGCCCGGCCTGCGCACCCACGCGCAGCGTGCCGGACGGATGGCCGAAGGTCACCGCCTCGCGTTCGCCGCCACCGGCCGCGCGATTGACCAGCGTGCCCGGAATGGCCGCCGCGGTGCCGATCGCCACCGCAGCGGTACCCATCATCGCGTGGTGCAGCTTGCCCATCGACAGCGCCCGTGCGTGCAGGTCGATGGCCGACGCCGGAATGGCCTTGCCACTGGACGACACGTAATCCTGCGCCGGCGCAACGAACGCCACCTTCGGCGTGTGCTGGCGGGTAGCCGCATCCTCCAGCTTCGAGATCAGCCCCATGCGCAGCGCGCCGTGGGCGCGGATGGTCTCGAACTTCTGCAGCGCCGCCTTGTCCTCGTTGATGGCCGGCTGCAGCTCGGTGCCGGTGTAGCCCAGTTCGGCGGCGTTGAGGAAGATGGTCGGGATGCCTGCGGTGATCATGGTCACTTCGAAGCTGCCCACGCCCGGCACGTCCAGCGTGTCGACCAGGTTGCCGGTGGGGAACATCGCACCGGCATCGCCGTCGTCGGACGGATCGATGAACTCCAGTTGGATCTCGGCGGCCGGGAAGGTCACGCCGTCCAGCTCGAAATCACCGGTCTCCTGCACTTCGCCGTCGCGCATCGGCACGTGGGCGATGATGGTCTTGCCGATGTTGGCCTGCCAGATACGCACGGTGCAGAGGCCATCGCGCGGCACCCGGGCCGGATCCACCAGGCCGTTGGCAATCGCGAACGGGCCGACGGCGGTGCTGAGGTTGCCGCAGTTGCCGCTCCAATCGACGAAGGCGGTGTCGATCGACACCTGGCCGTACAGATAGTCCACGTCGTGGTCGGGCACCGAGGCGCTGGAAATGATCACGCACTTGCTGGTGCTGGACGTCGCCCCGCCCATGCCGTCGGTGTGCTTGCCATACGGATCGGGCGAACCGATCACGCGCATCAGCAGCGCATCACGCACGGCGCCCGGGACCTGGGCGGCTTCGGGAAGGTCCTGCAGGCGGAAGAACACGCCCTTGCTGGTGCCACCGCGCATGTAGGTGGCGGGAATACGGAGTTGCGGGAGGAAGGTCATGAAATTCTCGATAATGTGAGGAACACACGCATTACGCTGGTTGAAGCCGCTGCCGACGGCGATCCGCGGCGGACGTCCCGTGCTGCCATCGGAACAGATACAGGATGACCAGTTTGGTACTGCCACTCACCACTGCCAGCAGCAGCAACGGCCATCCCATCCGCAGGCCCATGGCGAAGGCAAACACGATCGTGGACAGGTCCATCAGCAGGATCAACTGACTCATCCGCAGCGACACTGCACCGGTATGGCCATTGCGCAGGATCAGCAGGATCTGATGCGTATAGCCCTGCGCCAGCAAGGCAGTGATGACCACGATCATCGCGCTGGCCACCACCCTGCCCTCGTCCACGTGACGATCACCCCAGGCCAGACCGGCCAGCGCGCACATCAGCAGCAGCGCGACTGCCACCACGCTGGTCGTGGCGGAGCGATTCCGTCGGTCGCGCCAGATCTCCACCAGGATGGCCATAACCAGCACCGACGCGAGCAAGCGCGGCCAGACAATGAAGTGATTGAACGGCGTGATGCTGTAGCCATAGACGAAGAAGGACAGGTAGGCCAGGAAGCTGACCGTGAACTGGTTCAGCGAAAGCACCGCAGTGGCGCTGTCAGACGCGCCCGCACGTTCCCGGCGGCGGCGCACCAGCCGCAGCTGCGCGCCCACACCCAACAGGCTCAGCAGGATGAAAGCGGTGTTGACCGTGCCTGCGATGTTGTAGAACGCCGTTCCCATGCAGATGGGGCTACGCCCCTCTCCTCCGTGACTACCGCCATGCGGGCCGGAGCCAGCAGGGCGGCAACTCGACACAAGGCAGCTACCTGCTGCCTTACGCCACCTTGGCCCCTTCCAAGAAGTCCTGGGCGAAGCGCTGCAGCACGCCGCCTGCCTCGTAGATCGCCACTTCCTCGTCGCTGTCCAGGCGGCAGGTAACCGGCACGATCACGTCCTGGCCGTCGCGGCGGTGGATGACCAGGGTCAGCTCGGCGCGCGGGGTGCGCTCGCCGACCACGTCGAAGGTCTCGGTGCCGTCGATGCCCAGGGTCAGGCGGGTGGTGCCCGGCTTGAACTCCAGCGGCAGCACGCCCATGCCGATCAGGTTGGTGCGGTGGATGCGTTCAAAGCCTTCGGCCACGATCGCTTCCACGCCGGCCAGGCGCACGCCCTTGGCGGCCCAGTCGCGCGAGCTGCCCTGGCCGTAATCGGCACCGGCGATGATGATCAGCGGCTGCTTGCGGTCCATGTAGGTTTCGATCGCTTCCCACATGCGCATCACCTTGCCTTCCGGCTCCACGCGTGCCAGCGAGCCCTGCTTCACGCTGCCGTCGTCGTTGCGCACCATCTCGTTGAACAGCTTCGGATTGGCGAAGGTGGCGCGCTGCGCGGTCAGGTGGTCGCCACGGTGGGTGGCGTAGGAATTGAAGTCTTCTTCCGGCAGGCCCATCTTCGCCAGGTATTCTCCGGCGGCGCTGGAGGCCATGATCGCGTTGGACGGCGACAGGTGGTCGGTGGTGATGTTGTCCGGCAGCACCGCCAGCGCGCGCATCCCTGCCAGCGTACGCTCACCGGCCAGTGCACCCTCCCAGTACGGCGGGCGGCGGATGTAGGTGCTCTGCGGGCGCCAGTCGTACAGCGGGCTGACCGCGGCGCCATGCTCCACGCGCACGTTGAACATCGGGTTGTAGACCTTGCGGAACTGCTCGGGCTTCACCGAGGCCTTCACCACCGCATCGATCTCGGCGTCGCTCGGCCAGATGTCCTTCAGGCGCACCGCGTTGCCGTCGGCGTCCACGCCCAGCACGTCCTTCTCGATATCGAAGCGGACGGTGCCGGCGATGGCGTAGGCGATCACCAGCGGCGGCGAGGCCAGGAAGGCCTGCTTGGCATACGGATGGATGCGGCCATCGAAGTTGCGGTTGCCCGACAGCACGGCCGTGGCGTACAGGTCACGGTCGATGATTTCCTGCTGGATCTTCGGGTCCAGCGCGCCGCTCATGCCGTTGCAGGTGGTGCAGGCGAAGGCGACGATGCCGAAGCCGAGCTGCTCCAGGTCCGGCAGCAGGCCGGATTCTTCCAGATACAGCTGCACGGCCTTGGAGCCCGGCGCCAGCGAGGACTTCACCCACGGCTTGCGCTGCAGGCCGCGCGCGTTGGCGTTGCGCGCCAGCAGTGCGGCGGCGATCACGTTGCGCGGGTTGGAGGTGTTGGTGCAGCTGGTGATGGCGGCGATGATCACCGCGCCATCGGGCATCAGGCCCTGCGCCTGCTCGGCCTTGCCCGCTTCCAGCTTGGCTTCGTCGGCGATGCCGCGCTCGGCCAGCTCGGCGGTGGCCACGCGCTTGTGCGGGTTGGACGGGCCGGCCATGTTGCGTACCACGCTGGACAGGTCGAAGTGCAGCACGCGCTCGTACTGCGCGGTGGCCAGATCATCGGCCCACAGGCCGGTGGTGCGCGCGTAGTTCTCCACCAGCGCCACCTGCGATTCCTCGCGACCGGTCAGGCGCAGGTAATCGATGGTCTGCGCATCGATGTAGAACATCGCGGCGGTGGCACCGTACTCGGGGCACATGTTGGAGATGGTGGCGCGGTCACCGATGGTCAGTGCCGCTGCACCCTCGCCGAAGAATTCAAGCCAGGCGCCGACCACGCGTTCCTTGCGCAGGAACTCGGTCAGCGCCAGCACCACGTCGGTGGCGGTGATGCCCGGCTGCGGGCGGCCGCTCAGTTCGACACCCACGGTATCGGGCAGGCGCATCCACGACGCGCGGCCCAGCATCACGTTCTCTGCTTCCAGGCCGCCAACACCAATGGCGATCACGCCCAGCGCATCCACGTGCGGGGTGTGGCTGTCGGTGCCCACGCAGGTATCGGGGAAGGCCACGCCGTCCTGCACGTAGACCACCGGCGACATCTTCTCCAGGTTGATCTGGTGCATGATGCCGTTGCCCGGCGGGATCACGTCCACGTTCTCGAACGCCAGCTTGGTCCAGTCGATGAAGTGGAAACGGTCTTCGTTGCGGCGATCCTCGATGGCGCGGTTCTTCTCGAACGCCTGCGGATCGAAACCACCGCACTCCACCGCCAGCGAGTGATCGACGATCAGCTGCACCGGCACCACGGGGTTGACCTTGGCCGGGTCGCCGCCCTTGTCGGCGATCGCATCGCGCAGGCCGGCAAGATCCACCAGCGCGGTCTGGCCGAGGATGTCATGGCACACCACGCGTGCCGGGAACCACGGGAAATCGAGGTCACGACGGCGCTCGATCAGCTGCGCCAGCGAATCGCTGAGCGTGGCCGGGTCGCAGCGGCGCACCAGGTTCTCGGCCAGCACGCGCGAGGTGTACGGCAGGGTGGCGTAGGCGCCCGGCTGGATCGCATCGACGGCGGCACGCGCATCGAAATAATCCAGCGTGCTGCCGGGGAGGTTCTTGCGGTAATCGGTATTCATGGGCTGGCGGAGTACTTGGGGCGGGCCGGGTGCCGTCGAAGCGGCAACGAAGGCATCCGGCCGGCGCGCGGCCGGCCGGATGGGTACAGCAGGTGGATCAGGCGCGCTTGTCGATGGCGACGAACTCGCGATCTTCCGGGCCGGTGTAGTTGGCGCTCGGGCGGATGATCTTGCCGTCGATGCGCTGCTCGACGATGTGCGCGCTCCAGCCGGCGGTGCGGGCAATCACGAAGAGCGGAGTGAACATCGCGGTCGGCACGCCCATCATGTGGTAGCTGACGGCGCTGAACCAGTCCAGGTTCGGGAACATCTTCTTGATGTCCCACATCACCGTTTCCAGGCGCTCGGCGATGTCGTACATCTTCATGCTGGACTGTTCTTCGGACAGCTCGCGGGCCACGTCCTTGATCACCTTGTTGCGCGGGTCGGACACGGTGTAGACCGGGTGGCCGAAGCCGATGACCACTTCCTTGCGCTCGACGCGGGCCTTGATGTCTTCCTCGGCCTCATCGGGGTTGTCGTAGCGCTTCTGCACTTCGAACGCCACTTCGTTGGCGCCGCCGTGCTTGGGGCCGCGCAGTGCACCGATGCCACCGCAGATCGCGCTGTACATGTCGCTGCCGGTGCCGGCGATGACGCGGCAGGCGAAGGTCGAGGCGTTGAACTCGTGCTCGGCGTACAGGATCAGCGAGGTGTGCATCGCCTTCACCCACGAATCCTGCGGCTTGTCGCCGTGCAGCAGGTGCAGGAAGTGGCCGCCGATGGAATCGTCATCGGTTTCCACGTCGATGGCGCGGCCGTTGTGGCTCCAGTGGTACCAGTACAGCAGCATCGAGCCGAGGCAGGCCATCAGCTTGTCGGCGATGTCACGCGCGCCGGGATGGTTGTGGTCGTCCTTTTCCGGGGCGACGCAACCGAGCACGGAGACGCCGGTGCGCATCACGTCCATCGGGTGTGCCGACGGCGGCAGTTCTTCCAGGGCAGCCTTCACCGCAGCCGGAATGCCACGCAGCGACTTCAGCTTGGCCTTGTACGAAACCAGCTCGGCGCGGGTCGGCAGCTTGCCGTGCACCAGCAGGTAGGCGATTTCCTCGAACTCGCTGGTGTTGGCCAGGTCCAGGATGTCGTAGCCGCGGTAATGCAGGTCGTTGCCACTGCGGCCGACGCTGCACAGCGCGGTGTTGCCGGCAGCGGTGCCGGACAGGGCGACGGACTTCTTCGGCTTGAAGGTCGGGGTTGCGGTCGTATCGTTCATGTTTTCCCTCCGAAAACTGATGGTGCAGGGTACTGCTTATTTCTTGGCGGCGAACAGGGCGTCAAGCTGCTGTTCGAAGGCGTGGTAGCCGATGCGGTCATACAGTTCTTCACGCGTCTGCATGGCGTCGACCACGTTGCGCTGGTGGCCGTCGCGGCGCACCGACTGGTAGACGTTCTCGGCCGCCTTGTTGGCAGCGCGGAAGGCCGACAGCGGGAACAGCTGGATCGCCACGCCGGCCGAAGCCAGTTCGTCGCGGCTGAACAGCGGGGTGGCACCGAATTCAGTGATGTTGGCCAGCACCGGGACCTTCACCGCATCGACGAAGCGGCGGTAGGTGTCCAGGTCGTAGGCGGCCTCGGCGAAGATGCCGTCGGCACCGGCCTCGACGCAGGCGATGGCGCGCTCGATGGCCTTGTCCACGCCGTCCACCTGGATGGCGTCGGTGCGGGCGATCAGGAAGAAGTCCGGATCGGTCTTGGCATCGGCGGCAGCCTTCACGCGGTCGACCATTTCACCCTGCGAGACGATCTCCTTTCCCGGGCGGTGACCGCAGCGCTTGGCGCCGACCTGGTCCTCGATGTGGCAGGCAGCCGCGCCGGCCTTGATCAGCGACTTCACGGTGCGGGCAATGTTGAACGCGCTCGGGCCGAAGCCGGTGTCGATGTCGACCATCAGCGGCAGGTCGCAGACATCGGTGATGCGGCGCACGTCGATCAGCACGTCTTCCAGGGTGTTGATGCCCAGGTCCGGCAGGCCCAGCGAACCCGCAGCGACACCTCCGCCGGACAGGTAGATGGCGCGGAAGCCGGCGCGCTTGGCCAGCAGGGCGTGGTTGGCGTTGATCGCGCCGATCACCTGCAGCGGCGATTCGGCAGCCAGCGCCTCACGGAAGCGGGCACCGGCGGAAGAAGGAGTGGAAGCGGTCATGCGGCAATCCAGGTTGGGAACGGGAGAGAAGGCGCAAGCACCATGCCAAGCTGCAAGCGGTTGATTTCAAAGGCATGACCGCATTGCAACGATGAAACAAATGAAACATTGAAACGGATGTATCATGAAACATCGCTACCCGTTGCCGCTGCCATGTACCTGCCCCGCTCGCCCCTGCGCCATGCCGATGCCGACCCCGGACGCCCGGTCATCTGGACCGTCAGCGTCTCGCGCCTGACCGGCCTGCTCGGCGATGTCATCCCCGAGTTCGACCGCCGCGCACGCATCGAGCAGATCAACCTGGGCTTCGAGGAGGCGGTGGACGTGATCGGCCAGCGCCTGCGCCGCGAGCACTGCGACGTGGTGATCGCCGGCGGCTCCAATGCCGCGTGGCTGCGCGGGCGGCTTGAGCTGCCACTGGTGCCGATCCAGGCCAACGGCTTCGACCTGATGGAAGCCCTGGCCCGCGCCCGCCGCATCGCCCCGCGCATCGGCCTGGTCACCCACGCCAGCGACGTACCGGTGTTCAGCAACTTCCAGCAGAGTTTCGGCCTGGACATCGAGCACCGCCGCTTCGTTACCCGCGAAGATGCACGCGACTGCATCGCCGACCTGCGCGCCAATGGCATCGAGGTGATCGTCGGCACCGGCATGGCCATCGACCATGCCGAACAGATGGGCCTGCCGGGCGTGCTGCTGTATTCGGCCGATTCGGTGCGCCATGCCTTCGAACACGCACTGGAACTGACCCAGGCGCTGGCCCGCTCCGGTGGCAGCCGGCCGGCCGCGCGCCGGCGTGCCGCCCCACGCAATGATGCGCATGCCCTGCTCGGCGACAGCGATGCGATGGCGCAGGTACGCGCACAGATCGCGCTCTATGCACCACATGACAGCACTGTGCTGGTCACCGGCGAAACCGGCACCGGCAAGGAGCTGGTGGCGCGCCAGCTGCACGCGGCCAGCGGCCGTCGTGGCCGCTTCGTGGCGCTGAACTGCGGCGCAATCAGCGAATCGCTTCTGGAAGCCGAGCTGTTCGGCTACAGCGATGGTGCCTTTACCGGTGCACGACGGGGTGGCCGCGTTGGCCTGGTCGAAGCGGCCGACGGTGGCACCCTGTTCCTGGATGAGATCGGCGAACTGCCGCTGCCGCTGCAGACCCGGCTGCTGCGGGTGCTGGAGGAACGCGAAGTGCTGCGCGTGGGTGCCACCGAACCGACCCCGGTCGACCTGCGCGTGGTCGCCGCCACGCTGCAATCACTGGACCAGCGCGCGGCAGCGGGCAGCTTCCGTCGCGACCTGTATTACCGGCTGGCGGCGCTGCGCATCGCACTGCCGCCGCTGCGGGCGCGGCGTACGGACATCGCGCTGCTGGCCCAGCATTTCTTCCGTCAGCTGCGCGGCATTGACGCGCCACTGGATGACGATGCACTGGCGGTACTGACCGCTGCCGAATGGCCCGGCAACGTGCGCGAACTGCGCAACCTGGTGGATCGCCTGCGCATCCACTGGCAGCCAGGCGAAGGGCTCATTGATGCCGCGCGCCTGCTGCAGCTGGCGCCGGAGCTGGTGAACGAAGGTGCGGCTGCGCTGCCACTGGAAAGCAACGGCAGGCGCCCGCCACGCGTGCAGCTGGAAGCGCTGCTGCAGGAGCACCGCAATGACCGCGAGGGCATGGCGCAGGCGCTGGGTGTGTCGCGCACCACGCTGTGGCGCTGGTTGCGCGCGGAGGGTTTGTAGAGCCGAGCCCATGCTCGGCTGCTTCTGCGGGAACATCAGCCGAGCATGGGCTCGGCTCTACAGGATGCGTGCCGTCAGCGCGCCCAGCGCGCCTCAACGGCGAACCGGCCGCTGCCCACCGCCGCTATCCACAGCAGCAACACCCCCAGCGGCACTTCGCTCAGGTAGAAGAACCAGCTCAGCCAGTCCGGCACGCTCAACCCTGCCGGAATGCGCGCGATGCCATCGGTCAATGCGGCCACCGCGCAGATGCCCGCCAGCAGCAGGGCCGAGGGCCGGCTGAGCAGGCCCAGCACCAGCAGCCCACCGGCAATCCATTCAATCGCGCCCAGCACCGGTGCACTGAACACCGGGAACGGGATGCCCGCCTCGACCAGCGTATGCACCATGCGCTCGCGGCCGGCCGCGGTGAACACCTTGTTCCAGCCCGATACGCAGAACATCACCCCGGCCACGATGCGGGCGAGCAGCAGCAGGAGTGCTTCCACGCCGCGGCGCGGCGGCGGTACGGCAAACAGGCAACGCCAGAAGAGCATGGCGACTCCGGAAATCGAGGAAATTCAAGGCAGTGTGCCCGCCAGCCCCCTGCTCGCGCATGAAGCGGACAGGCCTGGATGCGACACGCGTTCGCCGCGACGGGCCGATCTCTTCGCTCTCCCAGGGAACCGCAGGTTGCCCGGAACAGGGCGTTGGCCAGATAGTGCATGCACCCGCCGCCCCACCCCGGCACAGGAGACGCCACATCGACACGTTCATCCAGCAGGACCGACGGCTGCGGCAGCAGCACCCCTTGCCGTACTTCCTGGCGCCGTGGGGCTGGTGTTTTGCCAAAAACAATCTGCTGGATGCAACACCGGCGGTACTCGAGGACGTGGCAGACCCGGATGTCGCCTTCCTGCTGCGCGATCTTTACTTCAGCGGAATGGTGTTCTACGCCAATGGCGATTTCGCCTTGCGCCACGGCGAGCGCGTGCGGGCATCGCTGCATGTGCACTATGCGCCGGCAGCCGCATGCCCTTATGAGCTCAGCCTGCACCTGCGCAAGGGCACGTCGCGCAACAGCGCCCATCAGCTCGATCTGGAACACTCGGCCGCCACCGCGCGCGACGCCTGTACTGTTATCAACGCCTGGATGGCCACCGTGAGCGGTGATTTCGTCGACGGCTACAATCCGGTTGCCGATCGCATGGACGACTGGTTTTCGGCGGCGTCCGTTTCGGATCACAGCAGCGCCTGCTGACCGCTGCCCCTGCTCCGTCCGGCCGAACAGGGGCTCGGCTGGCGAGGCAGCGCACCTGGTGCTGCTGCCTGCGCAGTTCCTGCCGCCTTATGGATACAGCAGCCGCTTGCTCCAGCGCCCTTCCGCACCCGCTTCGTAGCACCAGCGTTCGTGCAGGCGGAACTGTGCGCCGTACCAGAACTCGATGCGGTCGGGCACCACGCGCAGGCCGCTCCAGCCATCCGGGCGCGGCACGTCCTTGCCTTCGAAACGGGCCTCGACCTCGGCCACGCGTGCATCGAATTCCTCGCGCGTCGCCAGCGTCTTCGACTGCAGCGATGCCCAGGCACCGATCTGGCTCATCCGCGGACGGCTGGCGAAGTACGCATCAGCCTCGGCATCGGCCACCTGCTCCACGCGCCCTTCGATGCGCACCTGGATGCCGGCCTCGCGCAGGCTGCGCCACAGGAACAGCAGCGCCGCCTGCGGATTGGCCTGCAGTTCCCGGCCCTTGTGGCTGTCCAGGTGGGTGTAGAACACGAAGCCGCGCTCATCGAACGCCTTCAGCAGCACGGTACGCGCCGACGGGCGGCCCTGCGTATCGGCGGTGGCCACGGTCATCGCGTTGGGCTCGACCTCGCGGCTCTGCTTCGCCTCGTCGAACAGGGCGGCAAAGGTGGACAGGGCTTCGGCGTAAAGGTCGGTCATGGTTCGCTTCTTCGTGCACGGATTGGGCTATTGTGGCGGTATGGTTGCTGCTGCGTACATGCCCCAGGTGAAAGGATTCCCCGAAACGCTCGCCGAGCAGGCGCTGGACGATGCACTGGCCAGCGGTGCCACGGTGCCAGTATTGGCCATCAGCGGCGTGCAGGGCAGCGGCAAATCGACGCTGGCCGCCCAGGTGGTCGCCCGCGCACGGGCGCGCGGACTGAACGCGGCGGCACTGTCCATCGATGATGTCTACCTGCCCCGCGCGCAGCGGCAGCGCCTCGCCCGCCAGGTCCACCCGCTGCTGATCACCCGCGGCCCGCCCGGCACTCACGACCTGCCCCTGGCCCATGCCGTGCTCGACGCGGTGGCCGCACGCCGGCCACTGGCACTGCCGCGCTTCGACAAGCTGGCCGATGAGCGGCTGCCCGAAGCGCAGTGGGTGGCGCTGGAAGCGCCGCTGGACCTGCTGGTGTTCGAAGGCTGGTTCCTCGGCACGCCCGCACAGGACGATGCCGAGCTGGACAGCCCCTTGAACGCGCTGGAACGCGAGGCCGATGCCGATGGCCGCTGGCGGCGCTGGTGCAACCAGGCGCTGGCCCGCGACTATCCGGCGCTGTGGCAGCGCTGTGACCGCCTGTGGTTCCTGCAGCCGCCGGATTTCTCGGTGGTGCCGCGCTGGCGCTGGCAGCAGGAACAGAACCTGCAGGCTGCCCAGCCGGGACGCCACGGCATGAGCCGCCCCCAGCTGGAGCGCTTCGTGCAGTACTACGAGCGGGTCAGCCGGCAGGCCCTGCGCGCCCTGCCCGACCACGCCGACCACGTGGTGGTGCTGGATGGCCAGCGCCAGGTGCAGGCGGTGCGCTGACCCCCACCGCTGCGCCGCGGCGGATGCTTCCAACAGCAACCATCGTGCCAGGCCAGGGGTGCGGAAGTGGTAGCATCAGAGGGCATGAATCCTGCTCCGAACCTGATCCTGATCGGCCCGATGGGCGCCGGCAAAACCTGCATCGGCCGCCGCCTGGCCGAGCGCTTCACGCTGGACTTCGTCGATGTCGACCAGGCCATCGTCGATGCGGCCGGGGCCAGCATTCCCACGATCTTCGAACATTCCGGCGAAGCCGGCTTCCGCAGCCATGAACGCGAGGCCCTGGCCCGCGTGCTGGAAGGCCGGGGCCAGCTGGTCTCGACCGGCGGCGGCGCCGTGCTGGAAGCCGGCAACCGTACGCTCATCGCCCAGCGCGGCTTCGTGGTCTACCTGCGGGTAAGCGTGGCCGCGCAGCTGGAGCGCCTGGCCCGCGACAAGGGCCGGCCGCTGCTGCAGCGCCCCGACCGCGAGCAGGTGCTGCACGATCTGGCCGCGCTGCGTGACCCGCTGTACCGCGAGCTGGCCGACCTCACCCTCGATACCGACCCGTTTACCGCTGCCGATGCCACCGCCCAGCTTGTCGTCAAGCTGGCCATGCAATGGCAGCGCCAGGACCTGAACGCATGACTTCCCCCACTCAGCTGCAGGTCGCCGTTGGCGGCGACCGCCCCTACTCCATCACCATCGGCGCCGGCGCCCAGGCCGACGGCGCCGCGCTGGCCTCGCACGTGCGTGGCCGCCACGTGCTGCTGCTGAGCGACAGCGAGGTCGCCCCGCTTTATCTGGCAGCCGTCAGGCAGACGCTGCTGGCCGCGCGCCCGGACCTGATCGTTGGCGAACACGTCCTGCAGGCCGGCGAAGCCTCCAAGACCCTGGCCGAGTTCGGCCGCGCCATCGAGGCATTGGCCGCGCTGGGTGCCACCCGCGATGCCTGCGTGTTCGCCCTCGGCGGCGGCGTGGTCGGCGATCTGGCCGGTTTCGCGGCGGCCTGCTGGATGCGCGGCGTGGACTGCGTGCAGCTGCCCACTACCCTGCTGGCCATGGTCGACTCCTCGGTCGGCGGCAAGACCGCCGTGGACATCCCGGCCGGCAAGAACCTGGTCGGCGCCTTCCATCCGCCGCGCGCGGTCATCGCCGATACCCGCGTGCTGGCCACGCTGCCGCCGCGCGAACTGCGTGCCGGCCTGGCTGAAGTGGTGAAGTACGGCGCGCTGGGCGATGCGGTGTTCTTCGAATGGCTGCAGCAGCACGCTGATGCGCTGCTGGCCGGTGAGGATGCCGCACTGGCCGAGGCCATCGCGCGCAGCTGCCGGCACAAGGCCGCCATCGTCGAGCGCGACCCGTTCGAGAAGGGCGAGCGCGCCCTGCTCAACCTGGGCCACACCTTCGGCCACGCCATCGAGACCGAGCAGGGCTATTCGGCCCCGGGCCGCGATGCACTGAACCATGGCGAGGCCGTGGCGGTTGGCATGGTGCTGGCCGCCAGGCTGTCCACCGCGCTGGGCCTGGCCGACGATGCCGACCGCGTGCGCCTGCAGGCCCTGCTGGAACGGCTGCAGCTGCCGGTGGCGATCCCCGCCGGGCTGGACCCACAGGCCCTGCTGGGGCGGATGCGGCTGGACAAGAAGAACGTGGCCGGCCGCCTGCGCCTGGTGCTGTGGCGTGGCATGGGCCGGGCTGAAGTGGTGCCGGACGTGGATGAAGCGGCGGTGCTGAAGGTGCTCGGCGCGGCCTGACACCGCGCACGACCGCCGGGCATGGCCCGGCGCTACCGGTCCTTCGCGGCATGAAGCGCAGCCGAGCATGGGCTCGGCGCTACAGGCCCGTGTCGCCCCCGGGGCGATACAATCGGGCCCATGCACGTCTACCTGCAACATCCCGATGCCGGTGCGCAGGCACCGCGCTTCCTGCGCCTGAGCCTGCAGCCGGACCTGTTCGGCGGTTGGGAGCTGCTGCGCGAGAGCGGCCGCGTCGGTGCCCGCTCGCAGCTGCGGCGCGAGCTGTTCCTGCAGGCCGACGAAGCCCGCCATGCCTTCGAGAAGGCCCGTGATGCCGAACTGCATCGGGGCTTCCAGATTCTTTCGCACGGCGACTGACGCCGCTGCCAACTTTCGCCCAAGGAATGCCCATCGTGACCAGCCCTCTCCGCAACGATCGCCTGCTGCGCGCCCTGCGCCGCGAACCGGTGGACTGCACCCCCGTCTGGCTGATGCGCCAGGCCGGCCGCTACCTGCCGGAATACCGCGCGACCCGGGCCAAGGCCGGCAGCTTCCTGGCCATGGCCAAGAACCCCGAGATCGCCTGCGAAGTCACCCTGCAGCCGCTGCGCCGCTTCCCGCTGGATGCGGCCATCCTGTTCTCGGACATCCTCACCATTCCCGATGCGATGGGCCTGGAGCTGTACTTCGTCGAAGGCGAAGGCCCGAAGTTCCGCCACCCGGTGCGCGATGAAGCCGCGATCGCCAGGCTGGCGGTGCCGGACATGGAACAGGACCTGGGCTATGTGATGGACGCGGTGCGCCTGATCCGCCGCGAACTGGACGGCCAGGTGCCGCTGATCGGCTTCTCCGGCAGCCCGTGGACGCTGGCCTGCTACATGGTGGAAGGCGGTGGCAGCAAGGATTTCGCGCGCATCAAGGCGATGGCGCTGAACCACCCGCAGGCCCTGCACCGCCTGCTGGACGTCACCACCGAGGCGGTCATCGCCTACCTCGGCGCACAGCGTGCCGCCGGCGCGCAGGCCCTGCAGGTGTTCGACACCTGGGGCGGCGTGCTGTCGCCGGCGATGTACCGCGAGTTCTCGCTGCGTTACCTGCAGCGCATTGCCGAAGGCCTGGAGCGCGGCGAAGGCAGCGAGCGCACGCCGCTGATCCTGTTCGGCAAGGGCACCGGCCTGCACCTGGAAGCGCTGTCGCAGACCGGCGCCGATGCGCTGGGCCTGGACTGGACGCTGGACCTGGACGAAGCGCTGCGCCGCACCGGTGGCCGTGTTGCCCTGCAGGGCAATCTCGACCCGACCACGCTGTATGCCTCGCCCGACGCCATCGCCGCCGCCGCCGCGCGCGTGCTGGACACCTATGCCGCCGGCAACGGCGGTTCGCGCGAGGGCCACGTGTTCAACCTGGGCCACGGCATGTCGCCGGACATGGACCCGGCGCACGTGCAGGTGCTGGTCGACGCGGTGCACGCGCACAGCCAGCGCTGAACCCCGGCACAGGCCACGGCGCGGCATTGATCGCGCCGTGACCTGCATTGCGCGATCATGGCGGCCCCACGCTGCACCGGCCCCCACGCCATGTCCGAACCGTCGCCCGCAGGCGCGCCCGCACCAGACACCTCCGCATCGCCCGCCGAATACGCCCGTTTCCGCCCCCTGCTGTGGCTGGTTTCGCTGGCCATCTTCATGCAGATGCTCGATTCGACCATCGTCAACACGGCACTGCCGGCGATGGCCAGGAGCCTGGGCGAAAGCCCGCTGCAGATGCAGTCGGTGGTGTTCAGTTACGCCCTGGCGGTCGCCACCTTCATCCCGGCCTCCGGCTGGATCGCTGACCGCTACGGCACCCGTCGTACCTTCCTGGTCGCGATCATCCTGTTCACCCTCGGCTCGCTGGCCTGTGCGCTGGCGCAGCACCTGCACCAGCTGGTCGGCGCCCGCGTACTGCAGGGCATCGGCGGCGCGATGCTGCTGCCGGTCGGCCGCCTGGCCGTGATGCGTTCGGTACCGCGCGAGGACTTCCTGCGCGCGATGAGCTTCATCGCCATTCCCGCACTGATCGGCCCGCTGATCGGCCCGACGCTGGGCGGCTGGCTGGTGGAGATCGCCTCGTGGCACTGGGTGTTCCTGATCAACCTGCCGATCGGCGTGATCGGGTTCATCGCCGCGATGAAGATCATGCCCGACCACTACGCCAGCCACCGCACCCGCTTCGACCTGCGCGGCTACATCATGCTGGCCTTCGCGATGGTGGTGCTGTCACTGGCGCTGGACGGCATTTCCGGCCTGGGCACGCCGCATGCGCTGATCATGCTGATGACTGTGGGCGGCCTGGCTGCGCTGGTCGGCTACTGGCTGCACGCGGCCAATTCCACCGCACCGCTGTTCTCGCTGGCGCTGTTCCGCGTACCCAGCTACCGCATCGGCATCCTCGGCAACCTGTTCTCGCGCATCGGCAGCAGCGCCATGCCGATGCTGATCCCGCTGCTGCTGCAGGTCGGCCTCGGCCTGGGGCCGATGCATGCAGGCCTGATGATGGTGCCGGTGGCGGCGGCGGGCATGGTGTCGAAGAAACTGGCGGTGAGGCTGGTGGAGCAGTACGGCTACCGCCGCGTGCTGATGATCAACACGGTGCTGGTGGGCTTGGCGATGGCCAGCTTCATCCTGATGACCCCGGGCCAGCACCTGGCCTGGCGCCTGGTGCAGCTGGCGTTCTTCGGTGCGGTCAATTCCCTGCAGTTCACGGTGATGAACACCGTGACGCTGCGTGACCTGGACCGCGAATTCGCCAGTTCCGGCAACAGCCTGCTGTCGATGGTGATGATGCTCGCGGCCGGTTTTGGTGCAGCGGCGGCCGGCAGCCTGCTGGCCGCGTTCGGCACGCATCTGGAGGGCCATGGCGCGACGGCGGCACTGCATGCGACGTTCATCTGCGTGGGGGCGATCACGCTGACTTCGACGATGATTTTCTGGCAGCTGCCGGATACGAGGCCGGAACCGCGGCAGGTCGAGTCGGTCGCGGAGTAGTTTTTTTCGGCAGGGCTGCGCCCTGCACCTGCAGAAGCCGAAGCAAGATCAAGAGCGGCATTCCGTGGGATGGCGGGGCACTGTGGGTTTGCGGGGACGCCG
>NZ_JACVTT010000210.1:0-479 GCF_016624665.1 Stenotrophomonas sp. S39
GATCGGCAGCGCAGGCGCAGTGGGAGAGTGGCTGCGCCTGTATGCTGAGGGTGGCGCCCAAGCGTTGGCGCCGCCACCATTGCCGCAAAAGCCGATGAAAAAGACCCGCTCGTCCAAGCCTGCCGAGGACATGAGCCGCGATGAGCTCCTCAAGGAAGTGGCCTACCTGCGTGCGGAGGCGGCTTACCTAAAAAAACTCGATGCCTTGATCCGGGAAGACCAGGCGGCGCAGCGCGCAAAGCGCAAGCCATCCAAGGATTGAGGCAGACCTACGCACTGTCGCTGTTGCTGGAGGCGGCTGAGCTGTCGCGCAGCACGTTCTACTACCAGATCAATGCCTTGGCCGATCCAGATCGGGGTGAGGAGGAGCTGCGTGAGCGCATCCGCGCGATTTTCGATAAGAATCAAGGGCGCTACGGCTACCGTCGCATCACGCTGGAACTGGCCAATCAGGGCCAAGCCATCAACCACAAGCGCGT
>NZ_JACVTT010000211.1:0-420 GCF_016624665.1 Stenotrophomonas sp. S39
CATCACGCTGGAACTGGCCAATCAGGGCCAAGCCATCAACCACAAGCGCGTACAGCGGCTGATGACCGAGCTGGGCCTGCAGTCGCGGGTACGCATCAAGCGCTACCGCGCGTTCAAGGGAGCGGCCAATGTCGTGGTCTCCAACGACCTTGACCGCCAGTTTGAGGCCCAAATGCCCAACCAGAAATGGGTGACCGACGTTACCGAGTTCAAGGTGCAGGGCATGAAGCTCTATCTCTCGCCGATCATGGACCTCTACAACGGCGAAATCGTGGCTTACCAGATGAAGCGCCGCCCGGTATTCGACCTGGTCGGCCAGATGCTGGACCAAGCAATCAAGAAGCTTCCGCCCGAAGATCGGCCGATGATCCACTCTGACCAAGGCTGGCACTATCAGCATGAAAGCTATCGCCACAAGCT
>NZ_JACVTT010000212.1:0-403 GCF_016624665.1 Stenotrophomonas sp. S39
TGTGACCCTCGGGGTTGGGCTTGGTGTCCAACTCCTGGGGGTCACTTCACCTTGGGGGCTTGGCCGCGGCATCCATGCCGCGGACACCCCCGCGCCACCCACCCGCACGGCCCCTGACGATTTCCTGCGCGCGCCGGCCACGGAAGAGAATCAAAAGATCAGAAGCAGGCTCTCGTTGCAGAGCCGAGCCCATGCTCGGCTGCTGTACGCGAGAGCCATGAGCCGAGCATGGCTCGGCTACAGAAGATCACTCCGATCATTCTTTCGATATCCACGCATGGCGTGGATCTACCGTGCCGACCAACGGTCGGCACCTACCAGGCGCGCCAACCTACGGACAGCAGGCTTTTGACGTTGAGGTTGCCGGCCAGCGGCCGGCACTACCGCAGGTGCAGGGCGCAGC
>NZ_JACVTT010000213.1:0-334 GCF_016624665.1 Stenotrophomonas sp. S39
CCGGACCCACCCCGCCATCCCACGGAAAGCCAGCTTTTGAAGTTGACGTTGCCGTGGCTTGAAGCGGGTGCAGGGCTGCAAGCCCTGCCGGAACACTTACCCCGCCGGGGTAGCAGCACCGTTCCCAGCCAACCTACCCTCCCGGCCACGGACAGTTTCCCGTGCCCCCCGGGAAAGATCAGGAAAATCAAAATCAAAAGCCGATCCTTCAGACGTTAATGACGTCTGCCGTGCCGACCAACGGTCGGCACCCACCAACAGCAGAACGGCGTTCCGACAGATTGCGGAAGTCTGTCGAAGGCGGGGTGGGTCCGGTTGAGGGGGTGTGAGCGGC
>NZ_JACVTT010000214.1:0-326 GCF_016624665.1 Stenotrophomonas sp. S39
GCCGCTCACACCCCCTCAACCGGACCCACCCCGCCTTCGACAGACTTCCGCGATCTGTCGGAACGCCCTTCTGCTTTGGTGGGTGCCGACCGTTGGTCGGCACGGCAGACGTCATGAACGTCTGAAGGATCGGCTTCTGATTTTGGTTTTCCTGATCTTTCCCGGGGTGGCGCGGGAAACTGTCCGTGGCCGGGAGCTGGGTTGGCTGGGAACGGTGCTGCTACCCCGGCGGGGTAAGGGTTCCGGCAGGGCTTGCAGCCCTGCACCCGCTGCAGATCAACGTCAACTTCAAAAGCTGGCTTTCCGTGGGATGGCGGGGTGGGTCC
>NZ_JACVTT010000215.1:0-314 GCF_016624665.1 Stenotrophomonas sp. S39
GGCGGGGCATCGCCCGACCATCGCTCCGGTGGGTGCCGACCAACAGCGGGGCATCGCCCGACCGTTGCTCTGGTGGGTGCCGACCAACAACGGGGCATCGCCCGACCATCGCTCCGGTGGGTGCCGACCAACAACGGGGCATCGCCCGACCGTTGCTCTGGTGGGTACCGACCAACAACGGGGCATCGCCCGACCATCGCTCTGGTGGGTGCCGACCGTTGGTCGGCACGACCCTTCAGAGTTCATCGCAGCTGACAGAGTGTGCCGACCAACGGTCGGCACCCACCGGAGCGATGGTCGGGCGATGCCCCGCG
>NZ_JACVTT010000216.1:0-310 GCF_016624665.1 Stenotrophomonas sp. S39
ACATGAATAGATATGAGGTTTGTTTCAAATTGCAGGTCGCCAAAGAGGCCTGCAACACCTCCACATCGGTCAAGGCCGTTGCTCGGCGCCATGGCCTGGAGTTCTCTACGGTCAGGCGGTGGGCTGCGACCTACCGGCTGCATGGTCGGCAAGGGTTTGACCGCAAACCCCGGTCCTATGACCTCCAGTTCAAGCTGGAGGTCCTGGAAAAGATGGGCCAGGAGGGCATGTCCGCACGCGAGGCCACCACGTTTTTCCAGATCGGCAGCGCAGGCGCAGTGGGAGAGTGGCTGCGCCTGTATGCTGAGGG
>NZ_JACVTT010000217.1:0-285 GCF_016624665.1 Stenotrophomonas sp. S39
ATCACCCTTTCACGGTGGCGACCGGGGTTCGAATCCCCGTGGGGACGCCAACTCATCACGAACAACGAGGACCCGGCCGATAACCGGGTCTTTTTTGTTCACCGCCTACCGGCGTTCAGGTTGTGGCGTTGTGGTTCCCCTGCCCTTGTGGCTCAGGTGGACCAGAACGAAGAAAGCGAAAAAAAAGCTTCCACAAAGGTGAATACGTTGGTAAGATAGGCGGCTCGGTAACACGGGGCCATAGCTCAGCTGGGAGAGCGCCTGCATGGCATGCAGGAGGTCAGC
>NZ_JACVTT010000218.1:0-282 GCF_016624665.1 Stenotrophomonas sp. S39
CCCACCGGTCTTCATTTCTTCTGGTGGGTGCGGACCGTTGGTCCGCACTGCCCTTCGGTGCCGACCAACGGTCGGCACCTACCGGTCTTCATTTTTTCTGGTGGGTGCGGACCGTTGGTCCGCACTGCCCTTCGTGCCGACCAACGGTCGGCCCCTACCGGTCTTCATTTTTCCTGGTGGGTGCGGACCGTTGGTCCGCACTGTCCCTGCCGTGCCGACCAACGGTCGGCACCCACCGGTCTTCATTTCTTCTGGTGGGTGCGGACCGTTGGTCCGCACTGC
>NZ_JACVTT010000219.1:0-263 GCF_016624665.1 Stenotrophomonas sp. S39
CCCCCCCCCCCCGCCGCCGGGGGTTGGGGGGGTCGGGCGGGCCGCGGCCCGCCAACCCGGTGCGACGACGGAGGTAGAGTCGACCGTTGGTCGACTACGCGCGCAGCGCGGGATTCTTGGCAGCCTGATCGAAGAGCAGTCGACTAACAGTCGACTCTACCGGTCGCCGGTCGCCGGTCGCCCGTTGCCGGCCAGCGGCCGGCACTACCGGCGCCGGCGCAGCAGCCTCCACGCGCCCCAGCCGCTGGCAGCAAGCGCGGCCA
>NZ_JACVTT010000021.1:0-53280 GCF_016624665.1 Stenotrophomonas sp. S39
CGCCAGGCAGTCGATCTGCAGGCGGTTGTCGCCGCAGACCGATTCGGTGCCCTCGAAGCGCTCGACCACCAGGCCCTGTTCGGGGCCCTGCAGCTGGATCAGGCGTTCGCGGTGCGACAGCGAGGCGAGGGATGCAAGCAGGGAGGAGCTTGGGATGTCCATATCATCAGGCTCATGGCAGGGTAATCGTGATGTGGGCGGTGCGCTCGGGCATCTGCACCACGTCGTTGTAGGCGGCCAGCTGCTGGCGCGTCTCGTGGCCCAGGTAGGTGCGCACGCCGAAGAAGGCGACGATGCCGAAGCAGCCCACCACCACCGCCGGCAGCCACAACGGCACCACGCGGCGCAGGCTGTGGCGCACGTTGTCCGGCGGCAGCGCGTGCGGTGCGAAGCCGTGGCGCTTGCCCTTCAGGTAGACGATTTCATCGCCCAGTCGCGCGGTCAGGTAGCCCAGCTTCTCGGTGCCTTCCAGGCGGTACTTGCCCTCGAAACCCATCAGCAGGCAGTAGTGGTATACCTCCAGCGACGGCAGGCGCGCGGCGCCCTGGCGGCGCAGCTCTTCCAGGCGATCGAAGAAGTGCTCGCCGGCCAGGTGCTCGCCGAACATGCGCAGCTGCAGCGGGTTGCGCTCCCAGGTCTCGTGCAGCTGCGACGGCTGCGACAGGATCGCCTCGTCCACGGCGGCACAGAAGGCGTACTTGGCGGCATAGACATCTTCCGAGGCCACGCCCAGGCGCATCGCATTGCGTTCCACGCCATCAAGGAACTTCTGCACGGTCTGCACGAAGCCTTCGGCATCGTTCGGCAGCTGGCCGCGCTTGAGCAGCAGCAGCAGGTAGAAGCCGTCGGACATCAGGTCCTGCAGGCTCTGCGGGTTGGCGGCCTGCGGCGTGGGGTTGGCCATCGCGCCGTTTGCGGTCAGCGAAGGCATCGGGCCCGGGGTCGGGGGCAGGGGGGAATTCATCATGAGGTCACCGCCACAAGTTCCATCTTCAGTTCGGCAATGCCGGCCGGCACGTAGATCATCAGCGACTGCGACTTGAGCATGCGCTCATACAGTGCGCCGCGTGCATCCAGCTCGAAGTAGTGGCTGCCCGGGCGCACCGGAATCGCCGCGGGCACCTGCGCCGCGTGGACCAGCTTCACGCCCGGCAGCGCGGACAGCACGCACTTCTCCACGTCGTCCGGCGCGCCGACCTTGAAGCGGACCGGGACGCTCTGGATCAGCTCCTGCGCCGGCATCGATGCCGACACGGACAGGTAGAACGAGGCCTCGCCGTCGATGCGCTGCGAGTCCAGCCGGCCCAGGTGGTAGGACGGCTTGACCTCGTTGAGCGCGATCTTGAAGTAGCGTGTCGAGATCACCGTATCCAGCAGGGCACGCACGATCTCCAGCAGCTTGCGGAACGAAGCTTCCGGCTGGTCGTGGCGGTACACCGGCAGGTCGCTGAGCTGGTAGGCGTTGGAGAAGGTCAGCAGTGCGCCCGCCATGCGCAGCAGCTCCTGGTGCAGGCGCTCGGGATGCAGCTGCGGATGGTGCAGCAGGTGGGCCAGCGCACTGAAGGAACTGTTGATGGTGTGCAGCAGCCAGAACGAGGCGATGTCGCCTGAACGGAACTCGATGATGTTCTGCGACGTCTGCCGGTGCAGGCCGTAAAGCGCATCCACCTTCGCCTGCAGTGCATCGAGCACCGCCCGCAGTTCGCGGTGCAGGAACGGCGAAGCCTGCAGCTGCGCGGAGGGCGGAATGAACTCGTCATCCAGCTCGAAGCCGCCACTGGACGTGCGCCGCACGCGCGCCACCGCGACGGTGCTGTACGCATCGCGCGGCTGGTCGTCGGTCAGCAGCTTCACGGCCTTGCTCAGGTACGACAGCTCGGCCTCGACCGCGTCGGTGAACAGGTCCTGCGTGTCCCGGTTGGCCTGGCGGTACCGCGCGAGCACCGTGCCTTCGGCGTCAGCGCAGTTGGCGCCATCGTCACGCAGCAGGGGCAGCGCCAGATAGACCACGGTGCTCTGGATGCCGGGCGGCAGCTCATGCAGCGACACCGCGTCGGGCAGGCTGTCGTGGGCCGGGGCGTCGTAGGTTTCGCCATCGGGGAACACCGCCGACAGGTCCAGCGGGCGCAGGGTGCCACCGGACAGCGCGTGTGGATCGAAACGTACGCGACGCGCGCCCCATGCATACGGGTGCAGCGTCTGGGAAAGGTCCTGCAGTCGCGCCTCGTGGTACGCATCCTGGCGCTGGAAATGCTGGGGGCGCAGGAACAGTCCCTCACCCCAGAGAACCTTCGACATCCTGCTTACATAAGCCACGTTCAATCCTTGGAAATAGCTTGAAAAAAAAGCCCGCGCCAGCGAGCGGCGCCGCCGTTATCGTGCGGCAGGATGACAGCTGCCCGGCGCTTCAATGTGAAAGTGTGAAACACTCCACATATTTACTTGTTCGAGGCTTGGCCTCGCGACGCAGATACTATCCCATCGTGGAATTCGAGTGCCAGAATTCTGGCAGCCATTCACTTTGCCCCCGCGCAGCGGATGGATGCGAGGCTGCCGGGATCGCCGGAGATCCGCGTCAACAGGGCCTTGCTGTCACTGGTCAACGCGCAGGCATGCACGCCGATGGTGACGCCGTCCTGGGGGAGCGTCTTGCCCTTGGTGTCGAAGGCCAGGCGCCAGCGGTTCTCGGCCGGGGCCCGGAACAGCGCCACCACGCCGAGGACTGCACTTCCTTCACTCAACTGCTCGGACAATTCCTGCCGCGCCCCGGGGGTCAGCACCACTTCGTTGACCGAAAGCAGGTCCGCGCCCAGTGCGGCCTGTTCGCCGGCCTGGTCGAGGAAGGCATTGAAGGGCGCCTGCTCGAAGCGGTGAAGGCTGCGCAGGTGGTAGATCTTCACGACGGCTGCGGAGGCGCGCTTGTCATTGCCGGCATTGAGGTTGGTGCCAGCGTACAGGCGCAGGGGGATGACCGGCGGGGCTTCTGGCTTGTCCTCGCGGATGCCGACGACCTGCAGGGTCTTGTCCATCGCCTTGCCCAGCTTGCTGTCAGAGGCGCAACCGGAAAGGGAAGAGGAGATTATCAGCGTCAAAAACGTGACGGATATCACGCGTTGAAATGAGAGGGGCTGCACATTCATGTGGTTGGATGGGCTCTGATGGTGGGTTCAAATTCACGCAAACAGCGTGTTTTCCTCGCGAATATCACATCGGCATGTGAAGAATGTGTCCAGCAAATCCGCCATATTCTTGACGAAATTCACTATACCGATGCGTATTCGCGAATGTACACTTCCGGCGAATGGGGCAGGAATCCCGTGCGTTGTACCCGCGGAGATTCGGCTTCCTTCAGGAATTAATTTCGACGAGGGATCACTATGGAAGTGAAGGCAATGGGGAAGGCTGTGTACCGGCCGATGTTCGCGCTGATGTTGTTGTCGGGCCTTGCTGCCTGCTCCTCGTCGCCGAAGAAGGCAGAAGTCGTTCCGTTCGAGACGACGCTGAGCAACGCTGAGGCGCAGGTGACCGTGGGTGGCGCCGATGCGGCGATCACCGCGTTCGAGGAAGCCGCCAAGGCTGACCCGACCCGCAAGGAACCGTGGGTGCGCATCGCGCAGCTGCAGTTCGACCAGGGGCAGTACGCGCGCGCGATCGTGGCAGCCGAAGAAGTCCTGCAGCGCGACCCGGAAGATCTGGTTGCCGATGGCGTGATCACCGTTGCGGGCTTCCGCGTTGCCAACCAGTCGCTGACGCGCCTGCAGGGCCGTGGTGCACTGGCATCGGACACCGCCCGCAAGGAAGCGCAGACGCTGGCCAACACCCTGCGCACCACGATGGGTGACGCGATCCTCGCCGACCCGACGCCCAAGCCCAAGCCCCGCGCCCGCACCCGCACGACGCGTTCGGCTCCGCCGGCTGCAAGTCAGCCCGCCGCCCAGCCGGCCAAGCCCGCTGCCCGTTCGAACAACTCCGATCCGTTCCAGAACATCGGCAACTGATCCGGAACCGGCCCCAGTCAGGAGACACACATGGCCAAGAAGGAAAGCATCCAGAAGCGGCTGCAGAAGATCCGCCCGCCGCGCGTCCAGCTCACCTACGACGTCGAGAAGGGTGACGCGATCGAGCAGAAGGAACTGCCGTTCGTGGTCGGCGTGATGGGCGACTTCAGCGGCAATCCAGAACAGCCGCTGCCCAAGGTCAAGGATCGCAAGTTCGTCAACGTGGACCTGGACAACTTCGACGAAGTGATGGAAGGCGTCGCGCCGCGCGCGGTCTACCGCGTGCCGAACAAGATCAGCAACGAGGGTGGCGAATTCGGTGTCGAGCTGAAGTTCAACTCCATCGATGACTTCCGTCCCGAGTCCGTCGTGCAGCAGATCGAACCGCTGCGCCGACTGCTCGAATCGCGTACCAAGCTGGCCGATCTGCGCAACAAGCTGGCTGGCAACGAGAAGCTGGAAGATCTGCTGACCGATGTGCTCAACAACACCGAGCAGCTGAAGCAGCTCGGCGCGACCAAGGAGGACTGATCGATGTCAGCCGAAGCCAGCCAACTGGCCACCCAGGCCACCGAACTGGAAGACGTCGGTCTTCTCGACCAGATCGTCGAGAAGAGCAAGGTCGCCAAGTCGCAGACCGAGCACGACCGCGCCAAGGACATCATCGCCGCCCTGGCGAAGGAAGTCCTGGACGGCACCGTCGTGGTCTCCGACAACCTCAACCTGACGCTCGACGCGCGCATCGCCGAGATCGACCGGATCATCTCCGAGCAGCTCAGCGCGGTCATGCACGCCGAGTCCTTCCAGAAGCTGGAAGGCAGCTGGCGTGGCCTGCACTACCTGTGCCAGCAGACCTCCACCGGCCCGAACATGAAGATCAAGGTCTTCAATTCGCCGCAGAAGGACCTGGTGAAGGACTTCAAGTCCGCCATCGACTTCGACCAGAGCGCGCTGTTCAAGAAGGTCTACGAAGAAGAGTTCGGCACCTTCGGTGGTGCGCCGTTCGGCGCGCTGATCGGTGACTACTTCCTCGGCCGCCAGCCGGAGGACATGTACTTCATCGAACAGATGTCGCACGTCGCCGCTGCCGCGCACGCGCCGTTCATCTCCGCCGCCAGTGAAGGCATGTTCGGCCTGGAGACCTTCACCGATCTGGGCAAGCCCCGCGATCTGGCCAAGGTGTTCGACACGGTCGAGTACGCAAAGTGGAAGTCGTTCCGCGAGAGCGAGGACAGCCGCTACGTCGGCCTGACCATGCCGCGCTTCCTCGGCCGCCTGCCGTACAACCCGAAGGATGGCACCACGGTCGAGGGCTTCAACTTCGTCGAAGAGATCGAAGCGGCCGACCACAGCAAGTTCCTGTGGTGCAACACCGCCTACGCCATGGGCGCGCGCCTGACCCAGGCGTTCGAGAGCTTTGGCTGGTGCGCGGCCATCCGTGGCGTGGAAGGTGGCGGCCTGGTCGAAGACCTGCCGACCCATACCTTCCGTACCGACGACGGTGAAGTGGCGCTGAAGTGCCCCACCGAGGTGGCCATCACCGACCGTCGTGAAAAAGAACTCAGTGACCTCGGCTTCATGCCGCTGGTGCACTGCAAGAACACCGACTACGCCGCGTTCTTCGGCGCCCAGTCGGCACAGAAGCCGAAGAAGTACAACACCGATTCGGCCAATGCCAACGCGATCCTGTCTGCCCAGTTGCAGTACATCTTCGCGGTCTCGCGCATCGCCCATTACCTCAAGGCGATGATGCGCGAGAAGATCGGCAGCTTCGCTTCGGCGGGGAACGTCGAGGAATTCCTGAACCGTTGGATCGCCCAGTACGTGCTGCTGGACGACAACGCCTCCCAGGAAGCCAAGGCCCAGTTCCCGCTGCGCGAGGCATCTGTGCAGGTTTCGGAGGTGCCGGGCAAGCCCGGTGTCTACCGCGCGGTGGCCTTCATCAGGCCGCATTTCCAGCTCGATGAGCTGTCTGTCTCGTTGCGTCTGGTCGCCGAACTGCCGGCGTCCGCGAAGAAGTCGTAACGATTTGCAGTACCTGAAGCGTCCAGGGGAGTTCCCCCCCCGGATTGCAGTGACGCTTATTTCAAGAGGGCGTAGCCCCCCTTAACCGCCAGGCCCCCGCCTGGCACACCAAATCTCACGGAAGAACGGAATTTAGGAGACCAGATATGCAACACGCTTTCCTCTCGATTGACACCATCAAGGGCGAGTCGCACGACGACAAGCACAAGGACTGGATTGAAATCCAGTCGTTCTCGCAGGACCTGCTGCAGCCGCGTTCGGCCACCGCGTCGACCTCCGGCGGCACCACCGCAGCCCGCGTGAACCTGTCCCCGATCGAAATCACCAAGTCGATCGACCTCGCCTCCACGGCCCTGAACCAGGCCGCTTCCAACGGCACCACCTTCCCGAAGGCGCAGATCCAGTTCATGCGCGCCGACAAGGACGGCAACGCGATCAATTACTACATGATCGAGCTGCTGAACGTGCTGGTCCACCGCGTCACCACCACGGTGGACAAGGAAGGCATGCCGCAGGAAGTTGTTCAGTTGAGCTTCGGCGCCATCAAGTGGACTTACCAGCAGCAGAAGCCGGAAGGCGGAGTTGGTGGCAAGACCGTGGCACAGTGGAGCGCAACCAAGAACATCCCGAACTACACCGTTTGATGTTGTGTCGCTGCGATGGCGCCTTGTGCGCCATCGCAGTCTGATCGTCAGGTGAGGCCAGGAACGGCCTCGCCTTTGCTGCACCGCTGCCGCCCGCACGGATGCCGAACCTGAGTGGATCGTCCAATGAAGGGACTCGAACCCAGCCTGCTGGAAAAACTGTTCGACGACGCGCCGAAGCAACCGGCCGGCGGGCCTGTATTCAAGTCCGTTTCGCTCGAGCAGTACAAGGAATCCATTGCCCGCGACCTGGAGGGGCTGCTGAATTCACGCGCCGCGTTCCAGGAAGGGGACATGAAGGAATTTCCCAATTGCCGTCAATCGCTGCTGACCTACGGGCTGGCGGATTTCTCGGCGATGAGCCTGGCCAATGCGTACGATCGCGCTGCGATCTGCCGTTCACTGGAGCAGGCCGTGGCGCGCCATGAGCGTCGCCTGCGCAATGTCAATGTCCACCTGGATGCAGGCAACCAGTTTGCAGGTGGCCTGCATTTCACCATCCATGCATTGCTCGACCTGGAGCCGGCCCGCGAGCCGGTCAGCTTCGACGCGATGCTGCAGCCTTCGACCCTGCAGTACCAGGTCAGCCGCGCACGTCGTACGCAGGCCGCCTGATGCAGGATCTGCTGCCTTACTACGAACGTGAGCTGGGCTACCTGCGTCGCTATGGGCGGGAGTTTGCCGAGCGCTATCCGAAGATCGCCGGCCGCCTGCAGCTCTCTGCCGACGGCAGCCAGGATCCGCACGTCGAGCGCCTGATCGAAGCCTTCGCACTGCTGACAGCTCGCGTCTCCAAGCGCATCGAGGATGACTACCCGGAGTTCACCGATGCGCTGCTGGACGTGCTGTACCCGCATTACCTGCGGCCGTTCCCGTCCTGCTCCATCGCCTGCTTCGACATGGAAGGGGTGGCGTCCAAGTTGAGCGCCCCGGTGCGGGTGCCGCGCGGCACCGCGCTGCAGAGCCGCCCGGTTCGCGGCGTGCCCTGCGATTTCCGTACCGCCTATGACGTCGTGCTCGCGCCGATCGGCGTGCAGCAGGTGGTCTACCGCAGCGTGGCCGATGCGCCGATGGCGACGACCCTGCCGGCCGGTACCGGCGGACAGATTTCCCTCGGTTTCCAGCTGCTGTCCGACCAGCTGGGCTTCCACCAGCTGGGCACCGATCACCTCCGCCTGTTCCTCGATGGAGAGCCGTCGGTGCGCGCTGCCTTGCGCGACGCACTGATGCTGGGTGTGAAGGCGGCATACGTCGAGTCCGACGGCGATGGCCGCTGGCGCCGGCTGGATACTGTGCCGCTCAGCCCGGTCGGCTTCGCCGACAACGAGGCGCTGATTGATTTCCCGGCGCGATCGCATCCGGCCTATCGCCTGCTGACCGAACTGTTCGCCTATCCGGAGAAGTTCGGCTTCGTCGATCTGCACCTGCCTGCACTCATCGCCAGTGCGAGCCGTCGCTTCACCCTGCACCTGGTGCTCAACGCGCAGGGGCAGGACCGCAACGGCACGATGGTGCTGGAGGAGCTGGGGCCGCATAACCTGCGCCTGGGCTGCACGCCCATCGTGAACCTGTTCCAGACCAGCGGTGAGCCGATCCGGGTCACCCATCGCACGGTCAACTATCCGGTGCTGGCCGATGCGCGTCGCGCGTTCGCCTATGAGGTGCATTCGATCGATTCGGTACACCGCATCCGGCAGACCCCGCAGGGCGAGCTGATCCAGGCGTTCCGCCCGTTCTATTCGCTGCAGCACGGTGAAGATCCCGAGCGCACCGGCCAGTATTGGGTGGCGCGCCGTGATGAGGACGTCGCGCGGCAGAGCCCGGGTTTCGAGACGGAAATCAGCTTCGTCGACCTGGCGTTCAACCCGGTGTTGCCGCAGACCGATACCGTCAGCCTGGAGCTGACCTGCAGCAATCGTGACCTGCCCAACCAGCTCGCCTTCGGCGTGGCCGGCGGCGACCTGAACATCGAGGGCGGCAGCCCGGCCAAGGCGATCAGCCTGCTGCGCAAGCCGACCAAGCCGCTGCGCTTCCGCCATGGCCGCAATGCCCAGTGGCGCCTTATCTCCCATCTTTCCCTGAACCAGCTTTCGCTGACGGCCAGTGGCCTGCCTGCGCTGAAGGAGATGCTGCGCCTGTACGACCTGTCGGGCAGCAACGTCTCGGCGCGCCAGATCGACGGCATCCTCGAATTGGAACAGACCCCGGTCACCACCTGGATGCACGGCCGCCAGTTCGCCTCGGTGGTCCGTGGCCTGGAGATCCGGTTGACCCTCAATGAAGCCCATTTCGTGGGTACCGGTGTGGCCGCCTTCGCCCAGGTGATGGACCACTTCTTTGCACTGTACGTGCATGCCAACAGCTTTACCCGACTGGTGCTGGTGTCCAGCGACAGCGGGGAGGAGATCGTCCGATGCCCAGCGCGCAGCGGCGAATCGATCCTGGCGTAGCCCAGCAGCTGCTCGCCGAGCCCCACCGCTTCCAGTTCTTCCAGGCGGTCCGGGTCCTCGAGCAGGTGTTCCAGCGGCAGGGCGTCAAGCCCGGCCAGGCCGTGCCCATGCGGGTGCGCTTCCGCAATTCGCTCTCGCTGGGCTTCCCGGCCACCGAACTCTCGGCAGAGGGCGAGGTCTATTCGCTGCAGGGCGACCGCCTGCAGGGGCAGGAGGCGATCGAGGAGGCGCTGCACGGCGAGACGCTCGCCGAAGTGCACCTGACCCCGCAGTTCATGGGCCTGCTCGGTACCGCCGGCGCGTTGCCGCTGCACTACACCGAAACCCTGCAGCTGCGCGAGCTGTACCAGCGCGATCGCACGGCACGCGCCTTCCTGGACATCTTCTCCAGCCGCGCGGTGTCGCTGCACTATGCCGCCTGGAAGAAGCATCGCCTGGCCATGCAGTACGAACTGGACCGGCGCGAGCGTTTCCTGCCGCTGGTGCTGTCGCTGCTCGGCATGGGCATGAGCGAGCTGCGCGATCGCCTGCACGAGGGCAAGGGCGACATCTTTGACGAAGCGGTGGCCTACTACGCCGGTGCGGTGCGCCAGCGGCCGGTGTCTGCAGCGCTGATGCAACGCGTGCTTTCGGACTACTTCACGGTGCCCCTGCACGTGGAGCAGTTCGTCGGCGCGTGGTACCGGGTGCCGGCGGGGCAGGCAACCCGCCTGGGCCAGGCCAACGCCGTACTTGGCGCCAGCGCACTGGCCGGCGACCGGGTCTGGCAGCGCGACCTGCGCCTGCGCCTGCGCATCGGCCCGCTTCGCCGCGACCAATTCGATGATTTCCTGCCCGGCGGCAGCGCTGCCGAAGCATTGGCCAAATGGCTGTCGCTGTTGACCGGCGGCATTCTTGAATACGAAGTACGGCTGGTGCTGCGTGCCGAGGATGTGCAGGGCAGCGCACTCGGCAGTGGCGGTGGCGCCCGCCTTGGCTGGGACAGCTACCTCTGCACCCAGCCGCAGGTGACTTCGCGTGAGGACACCACCTATGGCATCCACACGCTGCAATGACAACCTGCCGGTGGCCGTTGTGCCGCCGGCTCCTGAACGGTTCCAGCAAGGAGTGCGCGTTTCCGCATGAGCATCAACCTCAAAACCCTGATCAGCAAGCTGGACGACACCTGCCGCCAGGCGGCCGAGCGGGCCGCGAACCTGTGCATGGCGCGCGGCAACTACGAGGTGGACCTGGAACATCTGTTCCTGGCGCTGCTCGAGCAGCCGCAGAGCGATTTCGTGTTGATCGCGCGCCGCAGCGGCATTCTGCCCGAGTCGCTGGAGCGCGATCTCAACGACGAGATCAGCCAGTTCAAGAACGGCAACAGCCGCACGCCGGTGTTTTCCCAGCACATTCCCAAGCTGTTCGAACATGCCTGGCTGATCGCATCGCTGGATTCGGAAACCACCCGCATCCGCAGCGGCCACCTGCTGCTGGCGCTGCTGACCGAGCCCGATCTGGCGCAGCTGGCCTACCGCGGCTCGAAGCTGTTCGTGCGCTTCAAGCGCGATGAGCTCAAGCACGACTTCGCCAAGCTGACCGAAGGTTCGCAGGAAGCCGTGCAGACCGTCCGCTTCGCCGACGCGTCGGCGACCGGCGAGCCGGCCGAAGGCGACGAGGTGGGGGCAGGCGAGGCCAAGGGCGGCCTGTCCAAGACCCCGGCGCTGGACCAGTTCACCACCAACCTCACCCAGCGCGCACGCGAGGGCAAGATCGACCCGGTGATCGGCCGCGACGGCGAGATCCGTCAGGTGGTCGACATCCTGATGCGCCGGCGCCAGAACAACCCGATCCTCACCGGCGAAGCTGGCGTCGGCAAGACGGCCGTGGTCGAGGGCCTGGCCAAGCGCATCACCGACAAGGACGTGCCCGATGTCCTGCAGGGCGTCGAGCTGCACACCCTGGACATGGGCCTGCTGCAGGCCGGTGCCAGCGTCAAGGGCGAGTTCGAGAACCGCCTGAAGAACGTCATCGATGAGGTCAAGAAGAGCCCGCATCCGATCATCCTGTTCATCGACGAAGCGCACACGATGATCGGTGCCGGTGGCACAGCCGGCCAGAATGACGCGGCCAACCTGCTGAAGCCGGCACTGGCCCGCGGCGAGCTGCGCACCATCGCGGCCACCACCTGGAGCGAGTACAAGAAGTACTTCGAGAAGGATGCCGCCCTGGCGCGGCGCTTCCAGGTGGTCAAGGTGGAGGAGCCCACCGAAGCACTGGCTGCCGCCATGCTGCGCGGCATGGTTGGGCTGATGGAATCGCACTTCAACATCCGCGTGCTGGACGAAGCCGTGACCGAAGCCGTGCGCCTGTCGCACCGCTATATCAGCGGCCGCCAGCTGCCGGACAAGGCGGTCAGCGTGCTCGACACGGCCTGCGCCAAGGTGGCGTTGGGCCAGAGTGCCACGCCGGCCATCATCGAAGACACGCGCAAGCACCTGGATCGACTGCACGCCGAGATCAGCGCGCTGCAACGCGAATCCGCCGGCGGCAGCGACCATGGCGAGCGCCTGGCGGAACTGCATGTCCAGCAGAGCGAAGCGCAGGCGGTACTGGCCAGCAACGAAGAACGCCTCGGCCGCGAACGCGACCTGGCCACGAAGATCGCCGCACTGCGCCAGCAGCTGGAGCAGGGCAGCCCGGAGCCGGTCGAGCGCGATGGCGCCGCCGATGACGGCGACGGTGATGTCGCCGTCGCCAAGCCTGCAGCCAAGCGTGGCAGGGCGGCGCCCGTGCAGTCGCCGCAGCATGCCGAGCTGGCACGCCTGCAGGCCGAGCTGCGCGAGCTGCAGGGTGAGACCCCGATGGTGCCGTTGCAGGTGGATGGCACGGTGGTGGCCGAAATCGTCTCTGCCTGGACCGGTGTTCCGCTGGGCCGCATGGTGAAGGACGAGATCCGCACGGTGCGCACGCTGGGCAACCTGCTGGTTGAACGCGTGATCGGCCAGGACCACGCGCTGGATGCCATCGCCCAGCGCGTGCGTACCGCCACGGCCCGGCTGGAAGACCCCAACAAGCCGCGCGGCGTGTTCATGTTTGTGGGCCCGTCCGGTGTCGGCAAGACCGAAACCGCGCTGGCCCTGGCCGACATCCTGTACGGCGGCGAGCGCAAGCTGGTCACCATCAACATGAGCGAGTACCAGGAAGCACACAGTGTGTCCGGCCTGAAGGGTTCGCCGCCGGGCTACGTCGGCTACGGCGAGGGTGGCGTGCTGACCGAAGCGGTGCGCCGCAACCCGTACAGCGTTGTGCTGCTCGACGAAGTCGAGAAGGCGCATCCAGACGTGCTGGAAATGTTCTTCCAGGTGTTCGACAAGGGCGTGATGGATGATGCCGAAGGCCGTGAGATCGACTTCCGCAACACGCTCATCATCCTCACCTCCAACATCGGTTCCTCGCAGATCATGCAGGCCTGCCTGAACAAGCCGGCCGAGGAGATCCCTGCGGCCGACGCGCTTGGCGAGGCCCTGCGCCCGGTGCTGATGCGCACCTTCAAGCCGGCCTTCCTCGGCCGCCTGAAAGTCGTGCCGTACTACCCCATCAACGATGACGTGCTGGTGCAGATCATCACGCTCAAGCTCGGCCGCATCCGCGACCGCGTCATCGCCAATCACAAGGCCACCTTCAGCTGGGACGACAGCCTGGTGGAGGCCGTGCTTGCACGTTGCACCGAAGTGGACTCGGGTGCGCGCAACGTTGACCACATCCTCAATGGAACCCTGCTGCCGGAAATCGCGGAAAGCGTGCTGGCGGCAATGGCCGAGGGGAACCGGATCAACGCCATCAAAGTCACCGCCGGCAAGAAGGGTGACTTCAAATACAAAGTGTCATGACACTGAGCAAAAGGAGAACGCTGATGGAATTCTTTGGATTTGACCGCGAAGCAGCCCTGAACCACTGCGACAGCCTGGAACTGGGCCTGGGTCGTGAACTGGACCGCGTCCGTTCGTGGAACCGGCTGCGCCCGGAACACGTGATCGAACTGCTGGACACCGCTGTGCCGGCTGCCCGCCAGGACGCCCGCAACATCGCTGCGCAGATCAGCCGCGGTTCCTGGCGCATCCACATGGATGCCCCGGTCGTGGGCAAGCCGCAGCTGGTGAGCAATGCGCGTGAAGTGCAGATCACCGCCGGTGGCCGCGACTATCGCCTGAAGATCAGCGAAGGCGTGCGCCTGCAGCTGGAAGAGATCGTCCAGGCGGCCTGATCGCCGTGTGTGCCTGCGGCCCGGAAGGGGCGCAGGCCACGCGGAAGCGGGAAGCGGAGGCAACCGATGCGTACGTCGCATGCAGACCACCTTGAAGTCCGGGACGTCGGGGAAACACCATGGAACTGGTAAACAACCTGCGGGCGGCACTGGCCGGCCCGTCACACGCTCAGCGCTTCTTGCGACTGCATACGTCGCTGGGAAGCGATGTGCTGGTGGCCGAAACCCTCGATGGCGTCGAGCAGATCGACGGCATCGGCTTCCAGTGGACGATCACGGCGCTTTCGCTGGATGCGAGCCTGGCGCTGGCACCGCTGATCGGGCAGGGCGCGCTGCTGCAGCTGCAACAGGCCGACGGCAGCGTGCGGCCGCTGCATGGACGCATCACCGCCGCCGAGCGGCTGGGCAGCAATGGCGGCCTGGCGCGCTACCGGCTGCGCCTGCAGCCCTGGCTGGCTTTCCTGTCGCAGCGGGTGGACAGCTACGTCTTCCATGACAAGACCGTGGTCGAGATCGTCGAAGACCTCTTCGCCGATTACGGCACGTTGGCGCCGGCCTGGCGCTGGTCGCTGGGCGATGCCAGCCAGTACGCGCGGCGCAGCCTGACCACCCAGTACCAGGAAAGCGACCTGGCCTTCATCCAGCGCCTGCTGGCCGAAGAAGGCATCTATTACTGGTTCGAGCATGCCGGCGAGCCCGGCGGCGCGGACTTCGGCACGCACACGCTGGTGCTGGCCGACCATAGCCACGACAGCGCCGAGCTGGGCGTGGTGCGTTTCCACCGCCGCGACGAGAGCGAGCGCAGCGACAGCGTGCAGCAATGGTCCACCGCCAACCGCTGGCGGCCGGGCAAGGTCGAGCGTGCCACCTGGGATTACCGCACCCTGGAACGCCGCCAAGCCAGTGCCGAGGCCGGGCAGGGCAACGACCTGGGCATCATCGACCGTGACACCTGCGGTCCTTACGGCTGGCAGGACAATGCCCGCGGCCAGCGCCGCGCACAGCAGCACCTGGATGCACTGCGCGTGCGCGCGCAGACCATCGACGGCGCCGGCCAGTGGCGTGCTCTGGCGCCCGGTGCACGATTCGGGCTGTCGCAGCACCCGCAGGTGGGCGAGGACGCCCGTTTCCTTTGCGTGTCAGTGCGGCACCAGGCGCGCAACAACCTCGATGCCGAGGTGTTTGATGCGCTGGAGAAGACCCTGGGCCCGGCCAGCGTCGCGGCCCCGGCACTGCCCGGCGCATTGTCCGGGCTGGCCTATGGCGATGCCCCCGGCGAGGTGTCCACCGCGTTCTACGACAACCGCTTCGTGGCCATTCCGGCTGAGGTGGTCTATCGCCCGCAGACCGAGGATGGCCACGGCGCGCACCTGCATCCGCGGCCGACGATCACCGGCACGCTCAGCGCGATCGTGGTCAGCGATGGCGACCCGCTGCTGTCCGACCGCGATCACCGCATCAAGGTGCAGTTCCCGTGGCAGCGCGGTGGCAACGCCAGCAACGGCCTGGCCCACCCCGGTGGCGACGACAACGCCCCGGCCAACGGCGGCGCCTGGACCTGGGTGCGGGTGATGACCCCGTGGGCCGGCGACAACTGGGGCGGCGTGGTGCTGCCACGGCGCGGGCAGGAAGTGCTGGTGGCGTTCCTGGAAGGCGACATCGATCGCCCGGTGGTGGTCGGTGCGGTCTACAACGGCCGTGGCCAGCAGGATGCGCAGCACAACCAGATCAACGGCGGTGGCGGCAACGCTACCGGCAACGCGGCGGCGTGGTTCGAGGGCAATGACCACGCGGCGGTGTACACCGGCTTCAAGAGCCAGGCGCTGGCTGACAGCCAGGGCGGCACCGGCGGCTACCAGCAGCTGCGCTTCGACGACACGCCGGGGCAGGGCCGAGCCCAGCTGTCCACCACCCAGCACGAGACCACGCTGACGCTGGGCCACCTGAAGGGCGGCCAGGACAACGTGCGCGACGGCGAGCGTGGCTTTGGCGTGGAGCTGGCCACGCAGGCACAGGGCGCGCTGCGCGCTGGCCGCGGCCTGCTGCTGACCACCGAGCAGGGCACGCCACAGATGGCCGCGCCACAGGCGCTGGCCCAGCTGCAGGAAGGGCAGCAGCTGCTGCAGCAGCTGGCCGAATCGGCCGCCAACCAGCAGGCGCAGCTGCCCAGCGACCCGGCCGAACTGCCCGCGGACACTACGCTGGGCGAGTTGCAGGAACACCTGCGTGCGACCCACAGCGGCAGCACGGCCGGCAGCATCACCGGGGGTGATGGCGAAGCGCCGGGCTGGAGCGCCCCGATTCTGCTGGGCAGTGGCGTGGCCGGCGTGCTGAGCCTGACCCCGGCCGACCAAGTCTGGGTGAGCGGCACGCACACCACCCTGGCCAGCGGCGTGGCGCTGAACTGGATGACGCAGGGCTCGCTGACGCTGGCGGTTGCCGGCGGCCTGGTGCTGTACACCGCCGGTGTGCAGCCCAGCGGCGAGAGCCCGAACCAGGAACGCGGCATCGCACTGCATGCCGCGCAGGGCAAGGTCAGCGCACGCGCGCACAAGAACCAGGCGATCGTGGCGGCCAAGACCCAGGTGCGCATTGCCAGCACCGAAGCAGACGTGATGCTGTCGGCGCCGAGCAAGCACCTGCTGGCGACGGCGGCGGGGGCCTACATCCGGATCGAGGGCGACAACATCGAGCTGGGCGCGCCGGGGAAGGTGGAGTTCAAGGCGAGCCAGCGGGAGTGGGTGGGGCCGGCGAGTGTGGCGGGGGAGGCGAAGCTGCCGAGCGCCGAATTCAAGGGGTGCGAACTGAAGCTGGAAGATGCATCCAGCCAAGGGGCCGGGCTTGTCTGATCCTAACGATCATCGGCTGTTCGAACACCTGCGACGCCAACTGATCGAGATGCGTGAAAGGGCGGGGGGCGCGCTGTATCTCCTGGTGGATCCGTCACTCCACGATCCATTCTCCGGCGTGGAAAGCGGGAATCCCAGGTTCACGCTTCCGCTTCCCGCGGCCAGATTCCCGCAAGGCACAGCGCCCTATCTACTGCGCGCGGGTGCCTTCGGCCGTGATCCTGTGGCCGATCTTTCCCTTCAACTTGCCATTGAACAGGCAGGACACTCCGCAGACAGCTCCAGCTCGACCAGTGCTCGCTCGATGGGCGCATGGATTGTACTGGCGGACGACCAGAATCCAATGCAGGTCGCCAGCGCGCTGGCAAGAAGCAGCCAGCTCGTCATTCAGGGCGAGCGGAGGACACTGAGATTCTGGGACCCAAGGGTCATGGACCTGCTGAACGGAATTCTGGATACGGATCAGCACCGGCAACTGCTGGCACCGATCCTGTCATATGCATGGATGCGGCGCGACCTTCTCATTCGTGTTCAGGCGCATGAGCCGGGACAGCAGGATCCTCTATCGCCATTGGCGGCACAGCTCCAGCTCTCTACGGAACAGGTGCGGTTGATCCAGTTGCTGCCTGACGTGAATCTTGTACTGGGGTCGCTTGAGAAGGCTGGCTGTGTCCACAGTGAAGACTACGCACTCGATGTGGCCCGGAATCTGCGCGCTGCCGAGGATCGCTGGCAGATGCAGGAAAAGGATGATCGAGTGGCCTTTGCCATCTGCTGCGGGGTTTACGGCGATGATTTCTGGGCGGACCCGGAGATCGTCTCCACCCTGTCGGGCATGCAGGGCCGGCAGGGTTGCATGGCAGTGGTCATCAACCAATTGACAGCAACCGACTCACGCCAAGCGACTGTGCACAGGGCTTGAGCTGGGTTTTTCCCCGCCATCTCACCTCGTGCTTACAAAAATCACGGTGAAAAGTACGAGTGCGATGCCGCCAATGAGTGGACTGATCGCAAGCCATCGCTTGCCTTTGGATTGCCACCCGGAAAATCGCCCAAGGTAATGATAGGTGGAATGGGCCAGGAACCCGATCAGTCCAAGCGCCAACGCAATATAGAAAATGTTTCCGAGGGAAATCGTCATGGTATACCCGGATGAAGGCTTGAGATGGACAACGGCAGGCAAAGGCCGCGCTGTCAGGTGCGCAGGAAAAGAAGCGAATAGGTGATTAAACCCCAGCCGGTGATGCTGATGAGGCAGCAGATGCTGCATGCCACGGCAACCTGGAGGGCGGCCTTTCGTCTACCAGCAATGTCTCGCGGGCTGGGGCGTAGAATGGAGTAGTGCGCGCTGCTGCCGAGAAGCGAGTTGCTGGCAAGAAGCTCCGCGGGTGGCGCCACGGGTCGCTTGAAGTGGGCATAGAGCATCTGTGACAAGGGCTCTGGCCAGAAGACCAGCCAGAGCAGTACGCTCGCCAGGTACTGCGGGACCATGAACACATTCCAGTTCATGGCGCGGATGCGTTCAATCATCTCCTTGCCCGCTCCGCCGGCCGAGAGTGGCCCTCGCTCCAGCAGGGATGTCGTCCAGTGCGATGGATCAACCAGGAATGTGGCGGGCATCGCTTCGGGTGCCTCATCCATGTACCGCCGGATCAATTCCCATGACTGCTGGCAAGCCTCCCGGTCTGGAAGGGGGCCGTCGACGGTGAAGCGCAGACGCCATGTCTCAGGGGCTTCCGGATAGATTTCCATCAGGTCGAGAGCCATCATCAAGGGCGCGCCGAACTGGACCATGCCGTACCCGACGCGGGCATAGGGCCTGACGTTGTTCCAGTCCAACAGACATTGCTTGCCATCGACAACGCAGAAAACCTTCCTGCTCCTGCGGAAAAAATACAGGTCGCTCTGTTTGCTGCCAATACTCAGCTTGATGCAGAGAAAGGCGATTGCTGCGAGTGCCGCGGCACCAAGGCCCGCGCATGCTGATGCGAAGGCACGCATTGCCATGCTTTCGGTCGGTTCAAGTGCAACCATCACCCCCATGTAACCCAGGCCAATGGCCATGCACAGCAACGCCAACGCAGCGACCGGCATGATGGATTCCAACCGCGAAGCGCCTGTGCTTTCCGAACAGACCATGGTGTCATCGTCAAGCCGCACAACGTCGCGTACGGAGTAGGCCTGTGAGCTGGCAGCGAAGGGAAGGGGGCCTTCGGTAAAGCGAAGATCTTGTTGGGTGTGCATGGTTCAGGTGCGTGCTCGAAGCCCGGCAGGAGAAGGCATCAGCTGTCTTTTCCGTCAACGAAGAAATTCTCGTAAGCAGCGGCATTTGGCCAATATGAAACCTCGATTGACGGTATGCCCGAGATCATCCGGGTCGCCGGGGTGATCAGGTTCATTCCAAGAACGTTCTTCACCGCTTCGAACCACGACTGATCGCCCATGGTGATGGTAAATGTGGCTCCTTCACCCTTGGCGCTGCCGGTGCCTGCGAAATCATCATTGTCATCGCCACCGGCAATTTTCAATGGCCAGCTTGCTTCGGTAGTCGTGCCGTTGCTGTTCTCGTACACATACCAACGAATGATGCGATCTTTCATCTTGAGCTTGATGTCGATCTTGCTGGCCATGCCCCAGACGGGAACTTCAATTTCGAACTTCAGCAGCGAGTCCCAATAGCTGGGCGTATCCACCTTGATCGCATAGAGTTCACGCAGCAGCGCATGCAGCTGCTCCTTGGAGTCCTTGAACGCTGCGCCCCACTTGCCTCGATTCTTGCCAAGGAAGCTGCGGTCGGCCCATTTTTCAAGGGGAATGGTCGTCAGGTACTTGGAGTAAAGATCTGCTGAGATCGAAACGGCAAACAGAACGCCGCTTGCTACGCCAAGCCACAGCGCCACGGGGGGCGCTTCAGCGGTCACCACCGCGCCGGCGCGTGCCGCGCCGGATGCCGTCGCTGCGCCAGCAGCAAGTTCACCGGCAACGCCTACCGCTGCCTGGCGCGCAATGAGGCGCGTGGCCGCGTAGCCTGTCCAGGCCGCGCCCGCGGACGTGCCGCCGGAGACGCCCCTGAACACCGCTGCCGCCGTATCCCCCTTGTTCCACAACAGGGAAGCGTCGTAGAACTGGAATATCCCGTCGATGGTTCCTGCGATCGCGCCAAGGCGCGCAGCTTTCAACGTCAGTTCGAAATAACGGGCACTCTTGCCGCCGGCGTTGGAGAGCAGGTTGGCCACGGCGCGGGTCTCTGTCACGGTCGCCCACAGCCCCAATGCTGCGACACTGGCCTCGCCGATGTCCTTGGAAATTCGTGAGAAGTTGGGCCCGCTGGCAGCTGCCGAAGTCAGGTCGACGCCGAGATTGTTGATGCTTGATATCAGCGAGAACGCCTGGACCGCGCCGATACCCATGTTCATTCCAACCAGCGCCTTGAGCTTTCCTGCACTGTCCGGGGAGCTGGCCACATGAGTGGTGGTGCTCGGCGGCAGCTCGCTGGGTTGAACGGCAAACGCTGATGTCGCCGCCTGCAGGGCCGGCGGTATGGGTTGCCCTGGCTTCCAGGTGCCCACAATCAGATGCACGACGGCACGACGATCATTCGTGCCCTTCGGTGTCAGGTTGATCTTCCGTGGATTGGTCGCGTATGCATTCCTCAGCTGCCGGAGATAGCCGGTGCTGTCGGTCTCGAGGGCTGCTTCGATCACGGCTATACCGGAATGCTGCAGGGTCAGCAGCTGGATCCTGCGCATCGTGCGGCGGAACGCCTTTGGATGCGCCTTGCTGAGGCGACCTGATCGCGCCATCAAGGTAGCGGCCAGCGCCTCCCAATTCCTTGCGTTGGCTGCCGCAGCCTGGGTCTTGGCCTCTTTGATCTGTCCCAGTAGTTCCAACTGGCCCTTCACATCGTCGAACTTCTTCTTTCCATCAAGAATGGTCTTGTCGATGGCCGGGTTGGACAGAAGTCCCAGCAAGCCGCTGTCAGCGGCCGCCGCACCCCTCCAGAAAAGATCATTCGACTTTTCCGGCTCTGAATTCAGCGCGTCCAGCAGGACTTCGTTGAACTCTGTTTCGGTCTGGCCGCAGTTGGTGTACAGGTCAGTCGCGATGCTGGAAAGGCGCGCGCCGTTCTGTTCCACTTCCACATCGAACAGCCGCCAATGCGGTTTCGACTTTATCTGCTGCATCCACTGGCAGTAGTCTGCGGAGAACACCTTGTAATTGGCCGTGGCTTCGGCGCAGGCGATGTACTTCTGCAGATAGCTTTCGAAATCACCCTGATTGATGTCATCTTCTATTCGCGACCAGGCTTCACTGGAGCCATTCCTGATGTTCTCCAGCAGGGCGGCGGCATCCATTTTATTGCGGTCGGTCGGCGTGTACGAATCGTCCTCGCCCATTATGTCCGTATAAGCGCGGGACTTTGCATAGTTCAACTGCGTTGTGATGCCGATGTCATCCTGCAGCGGCAGCAGGATGCCAGTGGTCTTGCCACTTGCATCAAATGCCTGATTCATGCGGACCATCTCCGCATAGATGGTCTTGGACGAGACGCTCTTGGGCCGGGTGTAGGCCTCCCGGTTTACCGTATCGGTCTGGGGCCTTTCCTGGAAGCCCAGGACGACATTCTCGATGTCCTGATCGCTGATCTTGTGGGTTCCGCTTCCTATGTTGCCGGCGCTGGACAGATCGATTGCTTTCAAGAAGCTGGACAGAAGATCACCGTTGCCCGCGACGTCCGCGCGCACACGTGCTGTCCAGAAGGCATCGGAGAAGCCGATATGTACTTTCCCGCTCTTCGCTGCCTTTGTGTCGATGGTCAGCAGGAATGTTCCGGTTCCGGTACCAAACCGTTTGCAGGCAACATCACCCTTGCCCATCGGTCGAGGGGTATCAAGATTCACACGCAGCAGACGGCCATCAGCCTGGGATGCGTAGATTTCCCAGTGCTTTCCATCCGGGTAGTAAACGTAGAGGAATCCCTGGCGGAGCCGGCGCAGGACATACTGTGAGCATTCCAGGGATCCACCGGCTTCGGCCTTGTTGAGAGGCCGTGCACGCAGGTAGTCACCCTCGTAGAACTGGTGCGCCAGCAAGTGGCTGACGTATGTCTTGTTCTCGCGGATGGACGCCGGATAGTTCTGGGGCGGTACTACCGCCCACAACGCCACCAGCATCGCCAGACCCTGCTTGTCACAGCTGGGGCACGATTCGTCCTTGCGCGCCGACTGGCTTCCTTGTGCGTGTGCCAGAGCCGCATTGAGCTGGCTGGCGCGATCAGGTGCAACGGCTACGTCGTTCATGCAGGCAGCCTTCCTTGGAATGGCATGAGTCGAGGGGGAAAGCTCATAGTAGAGGGATGATGGAATTTGATCCAGTTGGCCCACTGATGCAGCACCGGTAGCATAAATGGCGCGGTAAAACTGTGAATTGGGGATTTTGTGATGCTCATCGCATATTTACTGATGGTGGCCGCGCCACTGCCACGAAAGACGGAATGCCGCAGTGTGCTTGGCTTCTGCAGATTACGTTGGGGCACAGAAGGTCATGAAAATTCCATGTATCGTGTAAACGAGCGGTGGGCTTCGGTGGTCAGTGGCCGAAAGTGAAGACGCGCCTGTAAGTAGGCCGACAGACCCTGTCGCGACTTTTGGCCCAGGCGAGGGGCGCCTCGACGTCATTGTGAGTACGGACTGTTAGCCGTCGACCAGATCCGTAGGTGCGTGGACGCTCGCTGACGCCACGTTGCATGGGGGAATCTCGCTCGCATCCGCGCTGTGCGCCAACCGGCGGCGATGATCTGCACTAGATTGTGGGAAAGGCACTGGATCGCAGTATGCAGAGGATCACCATGGAGCAGGTAGACCATCGATGGGCAGTGATTGCAGGATTTTTGGGCCTGCGTTCGCCGTTGGCGAATGATGCGAAGGCTGCGGCAGGTCCATCTGGCCTCAGGCTGATCAGCGCTGCTCTCTGGACGCATGATGCAAGGTGACTCAACGGCCTCTTCTTCGGTGCTCAAGTTGCCTGACAGAAGTTGCCAGGCATCTCCTCGAGCCTTCACGCATGGCGGTGTCCTCGACGTCTATGAGCATGGAGTCTCATTTGTCGATCAGATGAGTGCCATGAGGGGGTATGCCAGCAGCTGTGGTTGGGTGGGTGTATTTACGGTGGGGTTTGGACTGTATCTCTCGCTCTTTGTCTTCGGATTCAGCTGGATGACAGTCAACGAGATCATTCTTCTTCTAATAGTGCTGTCCCTTATACAGAGCGACTGGGTGGGCTACCGTGCCGAGCCAGTTCTGTTTGACCGCCGCGGAAGGAAGGTCCATGTATTCAAATCACTTGGGCTCCCTTGGTGGCAGTGGTGCTGGAACATTTTTGCCCGGCCCCGTTGTGAGGTGCAGACCTATGACTGGGATTGCGTCAGAGCAGAGGTGGTCAGCCGTACCATCTTTACCGGCCAGGTGGCCCGCCGCGAAGCGAGCTTGGTCCTCACAATTGCAGATCGCCCCGGCAGCACGCTTGAGATCCAGCGTGTTGGCGTTGGGCCAGGTTTTGGCTATGGCAATACCTCCGGTCCAGTGGAACGGTGGGAGTACATTCGGCGAATGATGGAAGGCGTCGGACCGGTCTGGACGGCGGGCGAGCCTCGGTATCAGGACTTCGCCGTCAATCTGGGCGAGGCGTTGACGATTGCGCAGCCGCTCATCGGCCCGGGTTCACATCAATACTGGAAGAAGGGGCCAGCGATGTGGTTGCTGGGGACGATCAGCCTGATCGCGCTGCCGCTCAGCGCCTACATTGGTTTGAATCGCTACATCAGCTACCGCTTGCAGCGGAATCCCCGTTGGCCGATCGAGGTTCTGAACTCGGTGGGGGCAGGCCCTTTCACTGACGCTGCTCTCAGGGAGCGACTCAGCCTGTGGAAGCCCGCCAAGGCTGGTAAAAGGCGTCGCAGATAGGCTTTGTTCTCATTCCCAACTCATTGTTCATTCGACAGATCGGCAGTGGCACTGAAAGTCTCAGCACTCCGAGGGCGCGCTTCCGTTGCCCCATCCTTGTTGCGCGGGAGGCGGTTAACATGCACGCCAGGACAGTCGTCAAGGATGGAGCGATGTACACCGGATGGATGCGTGAGTTTCCCGTAGGAAAGCCGCTCTCTCCAGAGGAGAGCCGCGCTCGTTTCGATGTCCATACAGCCCAGGCCGCAGCGCCCGACGAACGCGCGTCACTCATCCGCTTCAACTCAACCTGCATCGATCTGATCGACCGGCGCTTCAGGCTGCGTGGCATGGTGTCGACCACCGTGGTCCTGCTGGGCACCTTGGGTTTGTTCCTGCTCGGCTTCTTCCTTCTCTTCACGCTGGTGATCCCCCATCTTGAGGGCGACGCCTGGGATTGGGTGATGTACGCGATGGTGGCCGTGTGCGTGATCGGCGCGCCGGCCTTGTTCTGGCACACGACACTCAAGTACGAGTTCTTTACGTACGTCTGGTATCCGACCCGATTCAATCGTCGCAACCGGATGGTCTATTTCTTCACCGGCGGCAAGGAAGGGGCCGTGGCAGTGCCTTGGGATGAGGCGGTGTTCTATATCGGACGAGGCACCAGCCAGGCGTTCCTGCGCGATCTCCGGTGCAGCCTCATCGATGAGCGCGTGGTTCAGCGCACCTTTGCCGTGGGCCATTACTTCGATGACGAGCAGACGATCAGGGGACTGTGGGAATTCGTCAGGCGCTACATGCAGCAAGGGCCGGCGGACGTGGTCGACACGATCGAGGGCCGGCAGATGAACCTTTCGGTCAATCCTTCCCTGCGCAACTGCTACCTGTTCGTGGTCGCCAGCCTTGGCCCAGCCATGCTGGGCGCCCGGTTCGTGCTGATGCCGTTGCTGCTGCCCCTGGTGCTGTGCCGCTGGCTGGTCCTGCGGTCCTGTCGCATGCCGGAATGGCCGCAATGGGTGGAGGATGCCTGCAAGGTCGATCCGAATGACCCGCTGAGACTGGCCGAGCCTGAGGTCATGGCGCAATCGCAGGCGGGTCGTCAGTCCATCTGACCGGGAGAGCCGAGCACGGCTCGACTCTACGGTCTTGGCTTACATCGCCGGGCAGGCCGGATCTTTCCCGCTCACCGCCGCGCAGATGCGGCGGCGGCAGTCCACGCCCTTCAGCGAGGTCGGGCTGGGGCAGCTGCGAAGCTGTGCCTGGATGCTCGACTCGGTCGATGCGGACTTCTTGCTGGCCACGCGCTCGAATGCGGCACGCTCGTCCTCGGTGCGCTTGCGCTGATCGGCTTCAATCTGCGCAATCAGCTCGTCCATGCTCTGCGGCTGGGCATTGGCCTTCGCCTTGGCCTTCGCTTTGTCCTTGTCTTCTTCCTTGATGATGCCAAGCAGGGTGCCGAGCAGGTTCTCATCGCCCTGGCCCTTGCTGCCGGGCTGGGTTCCTGCGCGAGCGCTGCGCGCGGCCTGCGACGTGCCACGTGCGCCACCGGCCGGTGCCGCTGCAGCCGATGCAGCTTCCGGTGCAGTGGTCGCCGCATCGGTCTGTGCAGCTGCGGCATTCTCCAATGGCGCACCCGTGGCGGCGCCATCGCTGCCTGCAGGTGCATCAACAATCGTCGCGGCTCCGTCATGCGGGGCGCCGGCAGGTACGTCGGGATGACCGGTAGGCCCGGTCGGCTGCGCAGGATCCGGGGTCAGCGAGTACTCGCCGGAATCGCTGTAGCCGCCGCTGCCGGACAAGCCCCAGGCTGCCAGGCCGGCGATGGCGACGATCGCCACGGCGACCCCCAGCCACAGGCCGATGCGGCGGTTCCCGCCGGACGGTGTGCGCGCGGCACGCGTGGACGTGGTGGTCTGTCGACCTTCCATGTCTGCGAGAATTCGGCCCGATGTCGGTGCCTGGCCCTTTGCCTGCGCTCCCCCTGAGAGCAGACTTGGCCGATTGATTCCGCCATTATTCAAGTGCATCCAGCCCTTGGTGTGAGTCGGCAGCTGCCGAAGCGAATTTCCGCATTCTTAGTGAAAGCGGATGGGGCGTCAACCAGAGCGCATGTCAGGGAGGACCGGTGGTACCAATCGTGGTTATGGCCATTGCCGTTGTAATGCTGGTGGCCGGCGTGTGCTGGGTTTTGCTGTTCCCCGAAAGCGTCGAGTCGCTGCGCGCGGTGCTGGGTGCGACGCTGGGCCGTTTCCGCCGCAAGGCGGGCCGCGTCGGGGGCCGGGTCGGTGATGGTGTGACGCGGGTGCGCAGTGGGGTTCGTGAAGAAGCGGGCGCCGCGCACAGCGCGATTCGTCGCCATTGGCCAATCATGGCGATTGCGGCAGCGGCGCTGCTGATTCCTCCAACTGTGATATTGGTCACACGAAAGACGGTGGTGCTGGAGGATTTTCGGGGCGATGATTTCGCAGAGTCGGGTTCGATGGTCGCGCAGCTGTTGCGCGGGGAGCGCCTGGCGCCGCCACCGCCACCGCCACCGGAGGTTTTCACCACGGCAGAAGTGCGGCGGCTGCGGCCGGAAATCGTCACGGCCGACCGCAAGTGGGACCAGATCGATCCCGACCTGCAGCAGCGTGTGCTGGCCATCTACGAAGTCATGCGGCGCCAATATGGCTATGAGATGGTGCTGATTGAGGGCTATCGCAGCCCGCAGCGGCAGGCCGAGTTGATGGCGGGCGGCAAGGCGACGCGGGCAGGGGCCTGGCAGAGCTGCCATCAGTACGGGCTGGGCGTGGACAGCGCTCCCATGCGTGATGGCAAGCTGCAGTGGGATATGAACGACGCTTGGACCAAGCGCGGGTACTTCCTCTACGGCGAGCTTGCCGAGCAGGCCGGGCTGGACTGGGGGGGCAACTGGCGCAGCATCAAGGATTACGTTCACGTGGAAATGACAGGGCGCTGCCGGGCCGCACGCGCCGCCAAGCGCGAGGAGCTTTCACGCCAAGGGTGATAACGCTTCTGTGATACTGGTATCGTTGCGGGGATGATCCAGGTCGCCGCGTCCGTGGCGATGGAAGGCTGGATTACATGGAATCAAGGAGTGTGATGGATGGCACGACCGTTTATCGTCGTCGGTGACAAGCTCAGCCACGGCGGCAGCGTGGTCGCTGGCACCGGCCAGACCGACATCAATGGGAAGGCCGTGGCGCGTGTGGGTGACCGCGCTGCGTGTGCCATGCACGGTTCAACGACCATCGTCAGCGGCGATGCCACTGTCATCATCGACGGACAACCGGTAGCGCGCGACGGCGACCGCACGGCGTGTGGGGCGACGCTGGTCGCTTCGCAGGCCGTGACGGGCCTGCGCTGAGCGGCGGTTGAGGGAGCATCGCATGGAGCACGGCAACTGATGGCAGGATGGCTGGGCAGGGCGGCGTCGGTGGTGATGGTCTTCATCGCCACCTGGGGCGCGACGATCCTCTATTGGCGCAACAGCGGCACGGTGCCTACGGGCATGCAGATGCTGGCCTACCTCGGGCTGCTGCCGGTGGGCCTGAGCGGTGCAGGCTTCATGGTGCGCGGTGCGCTGCGGCGTGGTGTCGACAGTGCGCTTGAAGCGCCGGCCGCCACGGATGCGACGACCCCGCAGGGTGATGCAGTGAAGGAGCCCGGCGTAGCGGTGCCGGCGTCGGTGGCTCTGCTGGCCGGCAGCCTGAAGCTGGGCATCGACCTGGAACCGCAGGCACTGCTGGAGGTGGCCGCCGCGCCCCCCCGGCCGTCGCTGGACGGGCGTTTTCGCGACAACCACAACCTGCCTGTGCGGATGAGCGCAGCGCCCGACCTGGACGAGCTGGAAGTGCTGCAGGTGCGGCAGGATGGCATCGACACGGCTGCCCACGAGCGCCGCGCGATGACCCTGCTGCAGCCGGTGCTGGAGCAGCTGCTGGAAGCAGTCTACGCAGCGCTGCCGGAGATCGTCGCATCCGAGGAAGTGGTGGTGGCCGGCCTGCGCCGCCGCGACGAACAGCGCGTGGAGAACGTGCTGACGATCGAACTGCTGGTGCCGGGCCGCTGGTCCGATGCGCTGCGGCCGTGGGTGCAGGAGTGGCTGCTTGGGCAGGCGCGCAAGGCCGGTATCGACGCGCGGCGGTTCGATGTGCGCGTCACGACGCTGGACGCGGCGCGCGAGGTCTGGCCGCACGCGCAGCGGGTGATCGATGCCCTTTCTGCGTCCCCCGTGCCGCGTTGGCACCTTCTGCTGGCGGCGTCGTCATGCATCGATCCCGATATCGTCTCCTCGTGGCAGTCTGCGGGTGTACTCGCTACGGCGCAGAATCCCGACGGCCGCGTACCCGGCGAGGGTGCAGCCGGCGTTCTGCTGGCGACCCTGGCCCAGGGGCGTGAGGGCGATGGGCGCCTGTGGCGGCCGCAGCTGGTGCGCGCCGAGCAGATCGAAGGGCAGCGCCCGGCGGAACAGCGCCGCCAGCTTGCCGCCCTGGCGACGCAGTGGCAGTCCGGTCTCAGCGCGGGCCGCGCACCGGTGCAGTTCGTGCTGCATGATGCCGACCACCGTGGCGATCTGATGGTGGATGCGGCAGCGATCACTGCTTCGCTGTCGCCCGACCTGGATTTCAGCCCGCAGAGCCTGGCCGTGGCGGTCAGTGCCGGTGAGCTTGGCCCCGCCCTGCCGCTGGCGCAGTTGGCGCTGGCCCATGCACAGCTTCAACGCAATGCCGAGCCCGTGCTGCTGCTGGGCGTGGCCGACAACCAGCAGCGCCTGTTCGGCGCGGTTGATCCTCTTTCTTCCCCCATGCCTGCGGCCGATGCGTCGCTGGCTTCCTGACCCCTGGACCCCTGCATGAGTTTGAGCAATTTCAGCTACTACCTGCGTGACTACCGCCTCTGGCTGGTGGTCGGCCTGGTTGGTGCCGCGGCGCTGGCGCACTACGGCGAGGCCGAAGCCCGGCAGATCGGGATCTGGGTGGCGATCGTGCTGGCAGGCCTGCTGGTGCTGGCGCTGCTGGTGTGGATCATCAAGCGGATCCTGGCCCGCCGCGCTGCCAAGCGCGTGGAGGCGATGGTCAAGGACGAGGCGGACAAGGCGGTGGCCGGTGCGCAACCCGCGCAGCGTGCCGACACCGAGGCCCTGCGCACGCGCATGATGGACGCGGTCAAGCAGATCAAGTCCTCGCGGATGGGCGTGCTGAAGGGGAGCGCGGCGCTGTACGAGCTGCCCTGGTACGTGATCATCGGCAACCCGGCGGCGGGCAAGAGCACGGCGATCCTCAATTCCGGCCTGCAGTTCCCGTTCGAGGACAACCGCGGCAACGTGGTGCAGGGCATCGGTGGCACGCGCAACTGCGACTGGTACTTCACCACCAACGGCATCGTGCTGGATACCGCCGGCCGTTACTCGGTCAGCGTTGAAGACCGCATGGAGTGGCTGACCTTCCTGGGCCTGCTGAAGAAGAACCGCCCGCGCGCGCCCATCAACGGCGTAATCATCGCCGCCAGCCTGGCCGAGCTGTCCGGCAGCAAGCCGGAGTTCGCCATCGAACTGGCCAAGAACCTGCGCCAGCGCGTGCAGGAAATCACCGAGCGGCTGGAAGTGTTCGCGCCGGTGTATGTGCTGTTCACCAAGGCCGACCTGGTGGCCGGCTTCAGCGAGTTCTTCCATAACCTGGATCCGGCCGAGCGCGAGCATGTGTGGGGCGCGACGCTGCCCTTCGACGTGCAGCAGCAGGGCGACGCGCTGAATGCGTTCGACAGCCATTTCGATGAGCTGGCCGAAGGCATCAAGGAAATGAGCCTGACCCACATGGCGATGCAGCGCGGCCGCGACGTCTCGCCGGGCCTGCTGTCGCTGCCGTTGGAGTTCGTGGGCATCAAGCCGGCGCTGCGCACCTTCATCGCCACCCTGTTCGAAGACAACCCCTACCAGTTCAAGCCGGTGTTCCGTGGCTTCTACTTCTCCAGCGCGCTGCAGGAGGGCCGTTCGGTGCACCATGCATCCGAGCGCGTCGGCCGCCAGTTCGCGCTGCAGCGCGGCTCGAACGTGGACGAAGCACCTACCGGGCACACCGCGTTCTTCCTCAAGGATCTGTTCCGCAAGGTCATCTTTGCCGACAAGGAACTGGTCCGGCAGTATTCGAGCCCACACCAGAACCGCCTGCGCTATGGCGTGTTCCTCGGTGCCGTGGGCGTGCTGGCGCTGGCGCTGGGCCTGTGGACCTGGTCCTACACCACCAATGCGCAGCTGGTGGCCAACGCCACCAAGGATCTGGACCAGGCCGTGCGCGTGCAGAAGGACCGCATGGACCTGAAGTCACGCATCGATGCGCTGCTGCTGCTGCAGGACCGCATGGAGCAGCTGGACCGCTACGGCAAGGAGGGTGGCATCACCACCCACCTGGGCCTGTACCAGGGCACGGCGATCCGCGAAAAGCTGCTGCGTGAATACAACCACGGCATGCAGCAGGTGATGCTGGCGCCGACCGTCTCCAACCTGGAGAACTACCTGGGCCAGGTGGTCGCCGAGCGCGACAAGCTGGGGCAGGGCACGGGTGCCGCCGCCGACAGCGAGGTGCTGTACCAGAACGCATCGCCGACCAGCACCAACGACGCCTACAACGCGCTCAAGACCTACCTGATGCTGGGTAACCCGAAGTATGTGGAAGGCGCCCACCTGTCGCAGCAGTTGACCCTGTTCTGGCGCACCTGGCTGGAAGCCAACCGTGGGCAGATGAGCCGCGAAGAGATGGTGCGTGCTGCCGAGAAGCTGATGACCTTCTACGTGGCGCAGTCGGGCAAGCCCAGCTGGCCGCAGGTGCAGAACAAGGTCACGCTGGTGTCCGATACCCGCCAGGCGCTGGGCCAGGTGATGAAGGGCCAGCCGGCGATGGAGCGCGTGTATGCGCAGATCAAGGCGCGCGCCGGTGCCCGTTTCGGCACCACCACCGTCGACAACCTGATTGGCGTGGAGCGCAACGGCCGCCTGATCAATGGCAGCTACGCCATCTCCGGCGCGTTCTCCCGCAAGGCATGGGAAGACTATGTGCAGGACGCGATCAAGGAAGCGGCCAACACGCAGCTGAGCACCACCGACTGGGTGCTGGGTACCACCGAGCAGAGCGATCTTTCGCTGGCGGGAAGCCCGGAGCATGTGTCACGCGAGCTGGTCAACCTGTACAAGAACGACTACGCACGCGAGTGGAGCAAGTTCGTGCAGGGCCTCAGCGTGGCTGAATTCAGCACCTTCGACGAGGCCGTGGCGCGCGTCAACAAGCTGGGTGATGCGACCAATTCGCCGCTGCGCATCCTGCTGGAGCGCATCAACGAGGAGACGGTGTGGGACAACCCGGCGGCACTGGCGCGTTCGACGAAGGCGCGCAAGGGCTTCGTGGCGTGGTTCCAGCGCACCGTGCTGCGCAAGGATCCGGCCGCGACGGCCGCAGCGCAGCCGGTCGGCCCGATCGGCAAGGCGTTCGAGGGCATCGCGCGGCTGACCAGCGAGCGCGGTGACCAGCCGGCCATCATGACCGCCTACTTCGAAACGCTGGCCAAGCTGCGCGCCCGCCTCAATGCCATCAAGAGCCAGGGCGAGATCGGCGTGGGCACCCGCAAGCTGATGCAGGACACCTTCAGCAACGAAGGGTCCGAGTTGAGCGTGGGCCTGGCCCTGGTCGACGAGCAGGTGCTGACCGGCCTGGACGAGAAGCAGCGCGCCGCCCTGCGGCCGCTGTTGCTGCGCCCGCTCACCCAGACCTTCAGCGCGCTCATCACGCCGACCGAGGATGAGGTGAACAAGACCTGGAAGGCCCAGGTGTACGACCCGTTCAAGGCGCGCATCGGCCAGCAGTATCCGTTCAACCTGAACTCCGACGTCGATGCCGCTCCGAGCGACGTGGCCGCAGTGTTCGGCGCCAGTGGCAGCATCGCGGCGTTCAACAAGGAAGCCCTGGGTTCGCTGGTGATCCAGCGCGGGCCGCTGCTGGAGACCCGGCGCTGGGCAGGGCAGGGCGTGAACCTGTCGGCCGACCTGGTCGCCAACTACGGCAACTGGGTCAGCGGCGCGGCAGCGGGCGCGGCGCAGGACACCACGGTGTTCGAGATCCTGCCGGCGCCGGCAGCCGGTGCGCTGGAGTACACCATCGAGATCGATGGCCAGGTGCTGCGCTATCGCAATACGCCGCCGCAGTGGACGACCATGCAGTATCCGAACGTCGGCCAGGTGCCGGGCGTGAAGATCACCGCGGTGACTGGCGATGGCAGGACGGTGGAAGTGTTCAGCGCGCCGGGTTCGAACGGCGTCAACCGCTTGATGGGCGCTGGCCAGGTCGAGCGTCTGGATGATTCCAGCCGCATTACCTGGACGGGCAATGGCGTGTCGGTGCCGGTGGAGATGCGCATCGTGCGTCGTGCCGGTGAAGCCGCCGAGGGTGGTGGCGACTGGCAGCGCGGACTGCAGCTGCCCGAACGCGTCGCCGGTGGCGAACCCGCTGCACAGGCGGCCCCCACTGCGGCACCGGCAGCGACGCCGACGCCGGCTCCGGCCGCAGGAGGCGCGCAATGAGCCGGGTGGTCAGTGCAGGCGTGTCCTATTTCGGCAAGGTGCCCTCGCGCGGAGATTTCGTCCGCGCGGCCGACAACCACCAACTGCTCGGCTGGCTCGACCGCTGGGCCGGGGAAAGCCTGGAGCTGCTGAGCCAGAGCCCGGACTGGAAGCAGCGCTACGACGAAGCGCCCGAGATACACTATGCCTTCCTCGGCTCGCGCAGCAAGATGGTGCTGTGCGGCCACTTCCTGCCCAGCCGCGACGCGTCCGAGCGACGCTTCCCGCTGTTGTCGGCACTGCGCCTGGACGCGCCGGAACCGCTGCCCTTCATTGGCCGCAGCCCGCTGGCGATGTCCAACGCCTGGTCGGGCCTGGCCCGCCTTGCACGCCAGGCCTGCCAGGACAGCGATGCCGCGCAGGCGCTGGCGCAGCTGGCTGATGCGCGTTTCAGCATCAGCACCGATCCCAGTGACTACAACGGCAGCTTCCAGGATTTCCTGGAAAGCACCACGGTCGCCGACCTCGAACAGCGGCTGCGCGATTCCGGCCACGGTGACGTGGCACTGCGGCAGGTGCTGCCGGCATTGGGGCTGCTGCTGCAGCCGGTGTTGAGCGGGGGCGACGTCAACATCGACAAGGCGCTGGTGTTCCCGCTGGTGCGCGACCCGGCCTATCGCCCGCTGGTGGCGGCCTTCTGGCTCGACCTGCTGTCCAGCTTCGTCGCCCGCGGCGACTTTGAACTGGCCGTGCTGATCCGCAACGACGCCGCGCCCAGCATGATCGTCGGCTTCAACGGCGCCGATCGCCAGGTGCTGCGCGCGGTGCTGGACCCGGCAGAGGCCGGCGATTTCCTGATCCGCACCCAGCATTCGGAATGGGTCGACGACTACATGCGTGGCGACTACAACCTCAATCGCTTTGGCAGCTTCCTTGACCGTGACGACCTGGCCCTGGCCACCGCACGCAAGCTGTTCGGCGAGACTTTCCTGGGAACCTGATGATGCGCGTGTGCAATCCTCTCCACTTCATGCTGCCGCTTCTGCTGGCGGCTGCACCGTTGGCCGCGCAGAACACCGCCGCGGGCGCGCCTGCGGCAACCGAGCGGCCGGTGGTCATCGAAGGTGTGGTGCCTGACCAGGCAACCAAGGCCAAGCTGTTGAACAACCTGCGTGCGGTGTACGGCGCCGACCGCGTGGTCGACCGGATCCAGGTGGAGACGATCGCGACCCCGCCGAACTGGGGCGACTACGTCTCGGGCATGATCAACCCGGGCCTGAAGCGTGTCTCGCCCGGCAAGCTGGAAGTCAATGGGCAGTCGGTGCGCATCACTGGCGAGGTCGGCAACGAGGCGCTGCGCCAGCAGGTCGCCAGCGACCTCAGCCTGGCCAGCAATACCAGCTACACGGTGACGAATGCCCTGAAGGTGGGTTCCCAGCAGAACGTGCTGGACCAGACGCTGGCCAACCGCATCATCGAGTTCCAGAGTGGCAGTGCCCGCCTGACCCCGTTCGGCATGGGCATCCTGGACGAAATGGTGGCCAAGATGGCGCAGATGCCGGACAGCCGGTTCCTCATCATCGGCCACACCGACAACGTGGGCCAGCGCGAATCGAACCTGGCACTGAGCCACGGGCGCGCGCTTGCGGTGAAGAACTACATGATGGCCAAGGGCATCCCGGGCAGCCACATGGACGTGCTGGGCAAGGGACCGGACGAGCCGGTGGCCGACAACACCAGCAACGACGGCCGTGCCCGCAACCGTCGTATCGAATTCAAGATCCAGTAAACACAGAACGATCGGGTATCACCCGATCCTTCCGTTGCGGCGGTGCCCGGAGTAGAGGTCAATCCTCCGGGTTCACATCCAGCATCTCTTCCATCTGCTCCAGCGTGCTGTGGTCCTTGATGACCCGCTTGAGCCAGACGTGCAGCGGCATTTCGCCCCAGCGTGCGGCTTTTTCGGCCAGATAGGCGACCGGGCTGTGCGGTTCGGTCCGGCGGAAGAACTCGGCCACCTGCCGCAGCTGCTGCAGCGCCTCCTTGCGTGAGGCCGGAGCGCCGGCCGGGCCGCGGCTCGGTGCGACGGGAGCCGTGTCGAAGGACGGGCCATCATCGGCAAATGCGGTCTCGCTGAACGCGTCGTCTGCCGGCAGCGTTTCGCCATCGAGCAGGACGCCGGCCTCGCGCGCGAAGCGCAGTACGGTGCGCTGCAGGTGCTCCAGCTGTTCGCGGACGGCGCTGAAGCTGGGGCCATCCAGCCCGAGCCGGTTGTCGACGGCGGCCTGCAGCTCGGCCAGGGCCTGGCTGCAGTCCGGCAGGTCATCGGCCATCTGCCGATAGAAACTGTGCTGGGTATCGCGGCGCGCCGCATTGAGGATGTCCAGCCCCGGGCGACCGTCCTCGTCCTCGCCACTGTTGGCGCGGGCGTGGGCGTGTTCAAAATCGGCCAGGCTGAAGCGGCCCTGCGGTGCCGCAATGATCGGGACGGCGCGCAGCCACTGCAGGGAATTGGTCAGCAGCCAGCTCAGGTTGCCGATGCGTTCTTCGAAATCGCCGTCCGGCGCCTGCGGGTGCACGTCATCCCAGAAGCGGTCGCAAAGGCCGGCAGTGACCCGGTAGCCGGCCGCCAGGCCCTGGAAGCCTTCCAGCTGGGTGGCTGACTCGCTCAGCCAGCCTGCCAGCCGCAGGTCCTTGGTTCGCGTCTGCAGCAGGTCGCTGGCGTCGCGCAGGACGCTGCTCCAGTCGGCGTATTTGATGTCGGTCTGCCACGCGCCCTGATCCAGGGTCGGGTCGTCGGCACGACGGTTTTCGATGATCCGGTCAAACTCGGCGGAGAACGACAGGTCTTCACCGGTCGGGGCGTTGTCAGAAATCGGGGCCAGCAGGGCTTCCTGATCCAGCATGGCAGGTCTCGTTGAGGACTGGGATCGATTCTAGCCCGCGCGTGTGAACAGCGCGCTGGTGTCCGCTGAAACGACAGCGCCCTTGAGTGCCCGTGCCGTCAATTATGTGACGAAACCCCCAGTTTCGCGGAGGTCATCCCGCCGTGATATTGACGCTCCTATCGATCTGCTAGCATCGCCGGCTGGAAACCGACGTTGGTTGACGTCTTTAACTCTGGAATTGGCATGGATCAGCTGAAGTACGTGATGACGCCAGTCGCCGGGCTTGGTGATGCGCAGCGTCTGTATCGACTGGAGCATGAGGCGCTGGCCGCCTGCACGGTCGAACGCTGGCGGGGGCGCGATTCGCTCTGCGAGCACGCCTGGACGGAGGTGACCCTGGTGGGCACCGATGCGGGCATCGATCTGGCGGCATTGCCAGGCACCCGCGCCACCCTGGTGACCCGCTGCGCCGATGGTGGTGAATGGCGACGCAGCGGGCTGGTTGCGGACGCGTCCTGCCTGGGCAGCGATGGCGGCCTGGCTCGTTTTCACCTGCAGCTGGTGTCGTGGACCTGGTGGTTGCAGTACGCGCGGCACAGCCGCGTGTTCCAGGAGCAGGGCATCCGCGAGATCGTCGATGCGGTGCTCGGCGGCCACGCCGCGGTCGCCCGCTGGCGGTGGGCCGAGGGCATGGACGCATTCCTCGGGCAGCGCGTGCGCAGCTACTGCGTGCAGTACCGCGAGAGCGACCTGGATTTCCTGCAGCGCCTGCTGGCCGAAGAAGGTCTTGGCTGGCGGCTGTACGCGGATGACGAAGCGCCGTGTGGCAATGGCATGGAGATCTTCGCCGACAGCGTCGACCTGCCGGAAGATGCGGCCAGTTCGGGTGCCGGTGTGCGTTTCCACCGCAGTGATGCGACCGAATCCAGCGACAGCGTGCAGGCCATTGGCCTGCATCGTCGCCTTGGCAGCACCGTCGTCAACCTGCAGAGCGACGACTACCGCCAGGTCCGAGCGCTGGCCGGTCAGGCGCCGACGGACGGTGGCGGCAGCCAGTCGACGCGCGAGGATTTCGATGCGGTCGGTGCCTATGCCTTCAGCGATGCGGCTTCGGCCTCGCGGCAGGCCCGATTGCAGGCCCAGGCCCGTGAAGCCCACAGCCGCAGCTGGCAGGGGCGCGGCACGGTCCGTGGACTGCACTCCGGGTGCTGGCTGCGCCTGCAGCAGGCGCCGGGCGCCACCCCGCCCGAGCTCCTGCTCGTCGCGGTGGACCATGCAGGCATCAACAACCTGCCGACCGATCTGCGGCGCAGCCTGGAGGACGCGCTTGGCGTTGCACCGGGCGATGCGCAGGATGCACCGCTGTGGGCACAGGCCGAAGCAGTGGGTTATGGCAACACGTTCCAGGCCGTGGAGCGCACCACGCCGTGGCGTCCGCAGCTGATCGACGGCACCGGAGCGCGCCTGAATCCGCGCCCCACGGTGCCGGGTTACCAGACTGCGGTGGTGGTGGCCGGCCAGGGCGCGGGCAGCCGCGACCTGCATGCCGACAGCCACGGCCGCGTACGCGTTCGCTTCCACTTCCAGCAGGCGCAGGGCGCCGGCGTGCAGGACAGCGCATGGTTGCGCGTCGCGCAGCGCTATGCGGGCCCGGGCGTGGGCAGCCAGTTCCTGCCGCGCATCGGCCAGGAAGTGCTGGTCGGCTTCCTGGATGGCGACATTGATCGTCCGCTGGTGCTCGGGGCGCTGTACAACGGGCGCGGCGAAGCGGGCGTGGCGCCGACGCCTGCAGGTGCCAATGGCGAAGGCGACCTGTCCGCCTACGGGCAGGCCGCCGATGCACGCAACAGTGCGCAGGCCAACCTCAGTGGTGGCCAGGCGCCGGCGTGGCATGCCGCGGGTGCCGGTGACCAGGCGCATCGCCACGGCGGCGCCCTCTGGGGTATCCGTTCGCGCGAGTGGGACGGCGGCGAAGGCAGCAACCACCTGCTGTTCGATGATTCCAACCAGCAGCTGCGGGCCCAGCTGGCCAGCAGCCAGCAAGTTTCGCAGCTGACGCTCGGCCATCTGCGGCACCAGGCCGACAACTACGTTGGCAGCCTGCGCGGCACGGGTTTCGAACTGCGCAGCGATGCGTGGGGTGCGGTGCGTGGTACTGCAGGGGCGTGGTTCACCGCCTATGGCCATGGCGGCACCACCCCCGCTGGCGAGGCCGTGCAGTCCTCGGCGCTGCTGACGCAGCTGCAGACGCTGGGTGAGCGCTTTACCCAGGCGGCCCGCACGCATCTGACCAGTCCGCTGGCGATGCAGGAGGGGGTAGGTTCGGCGAAGCGCTCGACGCTCATTACCGACCGGTCTCCGCTGCCGGGTCTGCTGGCAAGCGTGCGAACGACAATGACCGGCGAAGCCTTCGATCCCGCTGCTGAGGAAGCACCGCGCCGCGAGGCCGCTCCCGGAGAATCGCGTGTTCCGCATAGTGGCGACCCGCTGCTGGGCCTGGCCGCGCCCGATGGCGTCGTCCAGCTGGCCGGGCAGTCGATGCACTGGTCCACGGGTGAGGGGCTGCTGTTGTCCAGTGGCGGCCACAGCGATGTGGTCGTGATGGAGAAGGCGCGCCTGCATGCATCCCAAGCAGTGGGCATGCTGGCTGCGGCGAGCAGCGGCGCAGCAGTCAATACTGCGATGACCATCGCCAGTGGTGAAGGCGAACTGGATGTGCAGGCACAGGGTGATGCCGTCCGCGTACAGGCGCGGCAAGCGCTGCGCGGTGCCAGCGCTCAGGGAGTGGTGGAGCTGGAGGCTGGCAAGGTCCTGCACGTCGCCACAAGTGGCGGAGCTAGTATTACTGTGGCGGGCGGCAACATCACCTTCAACTGTCCTGGCGTGATCACGGTCCATGCTGCCACCAAGTCGTTCCTGGGGCCGGCACAGTTCAAGACCGAGCTGCCGAACTGGAGCCAGAGCGAAACCTCAAGCTGGCGTCTTACCGGCTTTTCGGGATAGGCCAGCGCGCTATCTGCAACAGAGTGAAGACAATGACTCGGATCAATTTTTTCACGTCCTGTGCCTGGGCATCGCGCAGGCCAGCGCATCTGGCTCTGGCGCTCGCCGCGCTGCTGCCAATGGCGGCCTGTGGCCAGGTGACTTCAGGGCCTGACGGACGTGGGCAGGCCGCGACACAGGGACAAGGCTCGAGCGAGGCAGAGGCGATCAGGGCACAGGCGCACGCCGATGAACAGGCTGCGCGTGGCGAGCCAGCGCTCGAAGGGGACCCTGACAGCACCGCGACGCTGTTTGAGGGCCTGCTCGATTGCAGCCCGAAGGGCTGGTATATCGATGCGGAATCCGGCCGTCCGGCGAACCCTTACCTGGCCAGGAATGCGCCGCAGCCCTGCGAGCGCGACGCAGAATTCGGAATCGCATACTTCTGTGTGAACGCCGATTTCCATGGGGTGCCGGTCTATCGGGTCGTGGCACATCTGGGTACCGCGCCGACGCCCATTGGCGTCCTCATCGACCTGCCGCTGGATCAGGCGCGTTCGCGCCTGCAGAAGGCGTTGGGTACGGAGCTTGGCGGCGGTCCAGATGGCCAGCAGGGGCGGAAGCCGGTACTGGGCCCCCACGGTGATGACACGCAGAAGTCGCAGTTGATGTGTACGCCCGACTGGGCTTGATCAAGGATAGAGAAACGCACGATGCCGACGTATAACCCTGGCCCGCCGTTCCGCGTGAGCAGCAACTGGTCGCAGGCCCGCAAACATCCGACGCTGGGTACGGTGAAACGCCACGAAGGACAGGACTGGGCCGCGCCCGCGGGCACCCCGATCCCGGCCGCGGCTGATGGCCATGTGGTCTATGCCGGATCGATGAATGGCTACGGCAATACGATTGCTGTCGAGCATCTGATTCGCGGCCAGGTGGTGCATACCATGTATGCACACATGTCCGCGCCGTCCCCCTTGAAAGTTGGCGACAAGGTCAAGAAGGGTGATCCCCTCGGCCCGGTGGGCATGACCGGTGGCGTCAGCTCGGGCAATCACCTCCATTTTGAAGTGCATCCGTACGCAAAGTCGGGCGTGCTCGGCCTGCACAAAACGGTGGATCCGGCGACCTTCGACTTTCCCGGCACGGAGGCCGTTTCAGGAGCGTTCGGCTATCCGTTTGCCCTCAAGGACGGCGAAGCCCCGCGCAGCGTAGCGGCGTATATGCACGCCATGCGCGGCGCAGAGGATGGGTTCTACCCAGTGGGCGGGAACAGCCTGTGGCATGGCGGCATCCACTTTGGTGATGGAACCGCGAGCGAGCTGGCGCAGGGGCCGACCCAACTGGCGGAGAAAAGTGGTGTGCGCTGCATCGCCGATGGCGAAATCGTGGCCTACAAGCTGGATTCCACCTATCCGGCGGTTCAGTTCCGCGAGAAGCAGCTGAAAGCGCTTTACTCCACCGGCTTCACACTGGTGAGGCACACCCTGGTGCTGCCGGAAAGTACGCAGCTGAAGGCCTGCCAGCCCGAAGCCGAATCCAGGGATCTTGAAGAGCAGACCCATGCCGCGCAGATGCGCTCTGCAGTGGCGGTGAAGATGCAGGCGGAGGATAAAAAGGCCGCAGCAGACGCGAAAGAGGCGCAGAAGACGGCAGCGGCCGAGGCGGCCAAGAACGCCAAGAAGGGCGAGAAGGCTGAAGTGCCGAAGGTCGCGGCAACGCCGGAGCGTACCGAAAGCAAGCCGGAAACCCTGGTGTTGTTCAGCCTCTACATGCATCTGATGGACTGGCGGGGCTACCGCCAGGACCAGGCAATTCCGCGGGCGAAGTACTGGAAGGGCGACAGCACCTATCGAGTGAGCGCCTCAGCGGCCGAAGACACCCAGAAAGTTCCGCCACCGCCTCCACCGCCTCCTGCGCCAGTCCAGGAGATGGCCGATCCGTTCGCGCCGACGGCGCGCTCGCCGTTTGCCAACGACCGTGCGTTCGGCCTTGGCCAATCGCCCCTGGGCGGAGGGTGGGGCCAGGGTGGCGCGGGCGCGCAGGAAAGCATGGGCCAGAGAGGCTTTGGCCTTGAGGCCGCCGTGGAACAGGCGACGCCACAACGTGTCCCATACGGCAGCCTGCCGACGCCGGGTGCCCCTGCTCCTCATCCTGAGGCCGCGCCGGCCCCGGCGGCCGCGCCGGAACCGGTCGCGCCTGCCATCAAGGGGCGCAAGGGCCTGAACATCCGCTCCGAGCCCAATGGCAAGCTGTTGGGAATGCTGGCGCAGGGAGCCCGCGTGCGCTTCACCGAAACCAAGGCGGTGGGCAAGGGCGTATGGGGCCATATTGGAGAAGTGCTGGAGGGCGAGATCATTCCTTCCGAGGCCGTGGACGGCCAGATCAAGCCCGGTGCGGAGACCGGTTGGGTGTATCTGTCGCGCATGGAGGCCGTGTTTGACAAGGCCGATCCGGTGGACCAGGTCGTGGTGCTGGACAAGCCGTACCCGGTCAAGGCTGGCGATATCATCGGCCAGATCGGCGAATACCAGACCTTTGGCGTGGCGCGTGCATCGCCGTCGCCAGGCATGCGCAGCATGCTGCACCTGGAAATGTTCAGCGGCGGCGACGTGCCCGGCTTCATCGGTCGCTGCAGAGCCTACGCGGCAACGCGACCGGCCAATGAGCGCAACATGCTGGTGCTGGACGTGGGCGTGAAGCTGGCCACCCCGGTGGCCAGCGATGCAACGCTGGCGGCCGGTTCGTTGGTGGTGGCTGCAGCAGATAGTCCCAAGGGACCTTGGGTGAAGGTACACAAGTGCGTGACACGGCAGGCGTCACGCACGTCGCTGGGCAAGTTCAACGAAAAGACCAAGCGCTATGCGGGTGGCGAGCAGTTCACCGGCTGGTACATCAGCAGCAAGGGCGAGCGTACGCAGGACGCCAAGACCGGTGGCAAGTGGCCTGACCGCGAAGTGCTGGTGCAGCTCGCCGAGGAGCTGTGGATCGAACGCGCGCGGCTGGCGACGGCTGCGGCAGGAACGCCGTTGGCCAGCGACGTGCCCGCCTGGAATGCTTATCCGTTGCGGGCAGGCAACCTGACGACGGCTGCCAGCAAGCTGCCGCGCGTGATCGCCCGGGTAGAGCTGGACGCACTTGAGAGCAAGTCGATCGCAACCGACGACAAGGGTGATCGCTGGTGGTGGGTATCCACCGATCAGGCCTCCGGATGGGTTGCGCAGAAGGACCATCCGCTGACCCATTGGGAATCGCCCTGGGCATGGCCGGGATTCGAATATGTCGAGGAAGGTCAGCTGACGCCGCTGGACCTGATGGCCTGGAAGGTATTCCAGATGGCCAAGTCGCAGCCTTCGGAAAAAGCCGAGCACAGCATGCGCGCGGATCGTGTGCGGGGCAGTTCCCTGCATCGCAAGATCTACCAGTTGTTGGATACCGACAACGATGGCGATCTGAGCCCGGAAGAGCTGAAGCGAGCACAGCAGAATCCGCTGCTGGCCCGCTATCTGCAACGGATGATCGCCCGCTATGAGAGCGAGTGGGGCGGTGGCATGCAGAAGTGGGACGAACTGGACGCCATGATGATGCGCGCCCAAGGCAACGAGTGGGCGGGCGAAAAGGTGCGCATCCGCAATCTGCAGTGGTGGGATTCAGTGAAATCCGTAAAGGACTTCCCCACCTCGCTGGACGTGTTCCACTTCCATCCACTGGCCATGATCAGCAATTTCATGGGGCTGGGCACCAAGATCAGTGGCGGTGACTTCGTGCGCCGGGTGGGTGACATCATTGCCCACGGCGAAGGTGGCTACGAGTCCTACAACACGGGTACGAAGAACGTGCCGGGCGACAAGGTTGGCTTCAGCTTCGTGCATGCTCCAGCGGGCACGGTCACCGGCAAGACCATTGATCAGATCCTGGCGACGGACGCGCTGGACGGAACAGACCGCAACCGCATGTTCGCTACGGGCAAGTATCAGACCATCATCAAGACGCTGCGCGCTGCGAAGGAGTCCATGGGGCTGACCGGCAGCGAAAAATATGATGCGGACCTGCAGGAGCGCGTTTTCGCTGAATACCTGTTGTCGAAGGCCGGTGGTGGCGCACTGGCCAGCTTCGTGCGCGACGGCGTTGGAAGCGTGGACGATGCGCAGTACGCGGCAGCAAAGGAGTGGGCGTCCATCGCCGCGCCGAAAGGGTACAAGACGAAGAAGGACAACGTTTCCGATGGCAACCTGTCCTACCATGAGGGGGCGGCCAACAGCGCCAACGCCGGATCGACGCGGGGGCTGAGGGAAGTGTTGATGGAAATTGCGGAGAGCCGGAAATGATCCCGATGAACATGCGCGGATTTGCATTGGCGGCGGCTTGGTTCGGAGTGGCCTGCCTACCTGCGGCATGCAGCGGTGCTGGCCCGTCCGGGGCAGCGCCTGTGCCCGAATCGCGGGAAAACGCTGCTCCCACAGCCGCGCCTGCCGCTGCTGCGGGTACTGCATCGGGCAATGCGCCGTACGCGGGCGTGGTGATGAGCTATCCGCATTCAGGGTGCTCCTACCAATACAGTCCGGTTGATTTCTGCGATGCGGCGCATCGCGCGCAGATCAATGAGGCGATCCGTACGCAGGTCCCCAACTTCAACACGCACTACATCCTGGCCCAGCTGGATGAGCGCAAGGAGTACTTCCAGCGCTCGATCGTGCTGATCGACAGCCGCGACGGGACGGTATACCCGCTGCCGATCGATGCCTTCAGCGGGCCGCTGGTGGACAAGGAGGGTGCGCGCGAGTACGGCAAGGTGGAAACCTCGCGGGAAGCTGACACGTTCTGCGTCAGCAGTGCATTGCTGGTCTACCGGGCGTTTGAAGAAGGCCGGTTCTGTTTCGGATTCGATGGGGTTCGCTTTACTGGCCACACGACGCAGTACATGCAGTAAGGATGCAGACCGGTCGCTCGGATATTCCGGTATCGAACCTTCAACAAGCCAACGATGCCCCAGTTCCCGCGTCCCCCGCTGGGAATGCACGCTATGCATAAGACGTCCTGCATGCCGTCTGACGGTGAGGGATGAGGCATGATTGCCAGTGGGTACGGGGCATGAGAATGCACGATGCGGCGTGAACAAGGCCGCGCTGAGGGGATGAGGGAGCCAATGGGCGGCGACATGCGCAAACTGCGACGGATGTGCCTCCCGCCTTGCGGCGCCGGCTCAACGTCCGAGAAACGAAGGTCCGGACGCGGGCCGACCAAGACGCCAGGTTCCACCATTCGTGCGTTGCTCGCAGTAGCGGGTGTGTTGAGCTCAGCCGGCTGTCTTGCACAGGACCCTGATGTGGGAGCCTGGCGCAAGGTGTCCGACAGCCGCTTGGAGAGGCAGTTCCATTTTTCAATGCTGCCTCGTGCTGCAGCGGTTGGAAGCCGATGGGCTGTCTATGATGCGGCAACAGGAAAGGTCGTCTGCTGCCTGTCGGTGGCAAGTGCTGAGATAAGTGAGAGCGAGCTGGAGAGTCGCTTCGACATCCCCGGCCCATGGGTGACCGACCTCACCAACGGCTGGAATCTCGATGCCGCGCCGTATCGACCGCACGTGCAGATGCTGGAAGTGCAGGGTGCGTTGGGCAGCCATGTATTCGAGGCGACAGGCGGAGCCAACGGCGGACTGCTGCTGCCGGCCGGCGCGCATGGAGTCGGGGTGAATGCGCTGGAGATGTCGGGCAAGCGTTACTCGCTCCAGCGAAGCGAGCACGCTTTGGCGGACGATGATGGCGGCGTACTGACGTACGTCCTGACGCCACTGGGTGGCGGCACAGTCCTGAAGGTTGAAGTTCCGTTCGGGACGTATTGAAGGCCCCGCTGCCATTCGCACTTCTGCGGTAAACATCTGCCTGCAGGCAAGGCGGAGCGTCCTGCAGGAATGTTGATTCCACGTGAAGGCGTTGACGTGCGCTGTCGTTTTCCATCTGTTACCGTCGGCTGGCAGGGGGAGGAACCGCGCGCCGGGGAGCGGTGCGCGGCAACAGTGGGAACGCCATGGAAGCGATGCGCAATCTCATGGTGCAGGCGGCCGGTCTGGATGCTGGCAGTCGCCTGTTCCGCTTGGATCTACCGGATCTGCCGGCCGTGGTGGTGGATGCGTGGCAAGGGCACGATGCGTTGTCCACGGGTCGGCATCTGCAGGTGGATGTGCTGTCGCTGGACGCTGCACTGCCGCTGGCCGATTGGCTGGGGCAGCCGGCCTGCCTGTACGTGCGCCAGGCCGACGGCCAGGACTGGCCACGCCACGGCGTGATTGCCGCTGCGCAGTGCCTGCAGGCCGATGGCGGCCTGGTGCGCTACCGCATCACCCTGCGCGACTGGACATGGTGGCTGGACCAGGCGGTGTGCAGCCGGGTATTCCAGGACCAGGACGTGCGCGCGATTGTCGATGCGGTCTTGCAGACGCATGCGCCGCATGCACACTGGCGCTGGAGCGATGAGGTCGATGCGCTGCTGGCGGCCTCGAGGCCGCGCAGTTTCTGCGTGCAGTACCGGGAATCGGACCTGGCTTTCGTGCAGCGCCTGCTGGCCGAGGAGGGCGTGGGCTGGTGCGTGGAGGAGGTGGCCGATGCACCGGCCGGGCACGGTGTGCTGCTGTTTGCCGACTCGACGCTGCTGCCGGAATCGGCGGCCTCGCAGGCGCGGGGCGGGATCCGTTTCCATCGTGCCGACGCCACCGAGGACGATGATGGCGTGCAGCAGCTGGGGCAGCAACGGCGGCTGCAGAGCACGCGCGTGCAGCTGCACAGCAGTGACTATCGCAGCGTGAGCTCGCTGACCGGGCAGCTGCCGCTGGAGGGCGCCGGCGAGGGCCTTCGCGAGGACTACGATGCGGTGGGTGCCTATGCATTCGCCGATGCGGCCGAGCTGCAGCACCATGCGCGGCTGATGGCCGAGGCGCGGGAGGCGCAGGCGCTGCAGTGGCAGGGTCGCGGCAGCGTGCGCAGCGCGGATGCCGGCCATGCCTGGGCGCTGACCGGCCTGCCGGGTGATCTGCCGGCCGAGCTGCTGCTGGTGGAAGTGACCCACGCCGGGGTCAACAACCTGCCGGTCGACCTGCGCGAGTGCGTGCAGGTGTTGCTGGGTGAGGCGGCAGAGCCCGACCCCCTGCAGGACGCGGCGAAACGGCACGGTTACGTAAATGCGTTCAGCGCCGTGGCGCGCGACCGGCGCTGGCGCCCGATCCTGGAGGATGGCACCGGTGCGCGACGCAATGCGCGGCCGCTGGCGCCGGGCTACCAGACCGCGATCGTGGTGGCTGGCGCTTCAGCATCCAACGACCTGCATGCCGACGCGCTGGGACGGATCCGGGTGCGGTTCCATTTCCAGGGCGATGATGGCGGTGCCGACAGCGCCTGGCTGCGCGTGGCGCAGCGCTATGCGGGGCCGGGCGTGGGCAGCCAGTTCCTGCCACGGATCGGCCAGGAAGTGCTGGTGGGCTTCCTGGAAGGCGACATCGACCGCCCGGTGGTGCTGGGCACGCTGTACAACGGGCGCGGCGAGGCGGGCGTGGCGCCGACCACGGCCGGTGCCAGCGCCGAGGATGATCTGTCGGCCTACGGCCAGGCCGCCGATGCACGCAACAGTGCGCAGGCCAACCTCAGTGGTGGCCAGGCGCCGGTGTGGCACGCGGCGGGCAGCGGCGACCAGGCGCACCGCCACGACGGCGCGCTGTGGGGTATCCGCTCACGCGAGTGGGAAGGGGGCGAGGGCAGCAACCACCTGCTGTTCGATGATTCGAACCAGCAGCTGCGCACGCAGCTGGCCAGCAGCCAGCAGGTGTCGCAGCTGACGCTGGGCCATCTGCGGCATCAGGCCGACAACTATGTGGGCAGCCTGCGCGGGCAGGGCTTTGAGCTGCGCAGTGACGCATGGGGTGCGGTGCGCGGTACGGCCGGGGCGTGGTTCAGTGCCTACGCCCACGCCGGTGCGTCGCCGGCGGGCGAGGCCGCGCAGCCGGCAGCGCTGCTGCAGCAGCTGGTGGCGCTGGCGAAGCGCTACAGCGTCGCGGCCGGAACACACCGGACGGTGCTGCCCGCGGCGGAGGCCGGGGTGCAGTCGATGCACCGATCACGCCTGGATGGTGCGCAGTCGCCCTTGCCTGTGCTGTTGGCCAGCGTCCGCAGTACCGTGCCCGCCGAGGCGCTCGCAGAGGCCTCCGCGACCGCCAGCCAGCGCAGCAGTGGGGCGGGGGACGGCGTGGTGCCACATACGGGCGATGCCGTGCTGGGCCTGTCGTCACCGGAGGGCGCGGTGATGGTGGCCGGCCAGGGGTTGCACTGGGGGCAAGGCGAGACACTGGTGCTGGGCAGTGGCCAGCACAGCGATACCGTGGTGATGGGGGATGCGCGCTGGCATGGCCGGCAGGCCATCGGCGTGCTGGCTGCCGCTGCCAGTGGCGCCGACACGCAGGCACCGACGCTGACCCTGGCCAGCGGTGAGGCGGTGCTGGATTTCAAGGCACAGCAGGATCAGGTAGACGTGCAGTCGCGGCAGGCGCTGCGCGCGGCAAGCGCGCAGGCGTCGGTGGAAGTGGCCGCCGGTCGTACCGTCCAGGTTGCGACGTCCGGTGGTGCCAGCATCACCATCAGCGCGGGCAACATCGTGGTCAACGCGCCCGGTCGCATCGCCGTGCAGGCCGGGCGCAAGTCGTTCCTGCCGGGCGGCAGCGGACGCTATCCGTTGCCGGTGTTTCCTCAGTCGGTCTGCAAGGAATGCCTGCTGCTGGCTGCACAGCGGGCAGCGCCGCTGACGCCCAAAGGGGGGCCGGCGTGATTCCCGACTGGCATTTTCCGCCGCTGGATCTGCCGCCGCTGGAGGAGGGCCTGCAGCGCTTCGTCCTGCTGGACGGCGCGCAGTGCAACCAGCCGGTGCAGCTGCTGCGCACGTTGCCGTGGGCACCGCTGCCACTGTTCGATGGCCTGCTGGCCGATGGTGCCGACGATGCCAGCGTGTTCCTGGCCCGATTGCCGCGCGGTTTCGAGCATGACCGGTTCCTGCAGCGGGCCGCCTCGCAGGGGCGTTCGCCCGGCATGCTCAGCATCATCGAGACGAGCCTGGACGCCCAGCAGCTGCAGCAGCGCCTGCAGCGGCGCCTGGATGCCAGCTATCCGAACGGCAAGCTGTTCCTTGCGCGCTTTTTCGATGCGCGCGTCCTGCCCTGGTGGGTGCAGGTGCTGGACGAGGCGCAGTGCCGCGCGTTCCTGGCGCTGGGAGAGCGTTGGTGGTACCTGCGCCATGACCTGCAATGGGCGCACCTCGAACTGGAAGTCGTGGCCCTGGACCCGCACGACCCGCCCTGGGTGCTGGAGGCGCCGCAGCGGCGTGCGCTGATCGACGCCAGCTACCCCTATACGCTGATCGACCATTTCCAGCTGACCGACCCCGAACTGCTGGCGCGGCTGCCACGTGCACGCTGGTACACCTTCTTCCGGCGCGTGGTGGCGACGGCTGCGGCGGCCGGCATCGAGGACAGCCGCCGCGTGGTGATGGTGGCGACCTGGGCGCTGCTGGCCGGCAGCGATCTCGGCGAGGATCCGGCCTGGCAGCAGCGCCTGCAGGATTTCGCCAGTGGCCGGCGCAGTGCGGCCGATATCGGCGATGAAGTGTGGCCCTTGGAAGAAAGCTGGGATTGAACGGAGCGAGATCGCGATGATGAGCAACAAGTACCTGTGGTGGAGCGCGCTGGCGGTGATCGCGCTGCTGGTGGTGGGCGTCGGCTGCAGCCGGGCGATGGCGCGCGGCAAGACGCCGATCATGTCGTTGTTCGCGTTCAACTACAGCCCGTATTACCTGGCCGATGTGCGGGTCGACGGGCAGTTTCTGGGTGGCGTGGACGGCTACACCAATGGCGGCTCCGGGATGGGGCCGCGCGCGCCCCGCGGCAAGGGGCCGGACAGCGTGCAGGTGCGTTGGATCGAGGCCAACCGCTACGACCTGGCCACCAACCGCTACCTGAGTGAAGGGCGTCGCGTGCCGCGCGAGGCGGTGGTGCCGCTGAAGACGCCGTATCCGCCCAACCCGGCGACGTTGCTGCTGCATTTCTACGCCGACGGCCATGTCGAGGCGGAGCTGCTGGACAAGGGCGTGAACAAATGGGATGTGCGACGCATGCCGGTGCCGAAGGAGCACAAGGACCATGACCAGTACTGATCCGACCGCGATTCCGGGGCAGGTGGATCTCGAACCCGGTACCCCCGATCCGGTCGCGCAGGCCGAGGGCACGGCGCGCACGGCGCGGCTGGCGCGCGGAACGCGTCCGTTGAGTGATGCCGAGCGTCGCCGTCGCCAGGAAGCGATGTGCGGCACGGTGCCCGACAAGGAAGCGGCGACCACCGGCTGCACGCAGAGCCTGCACCTGAGCGTGTTCTTCGACGGCACGGGTAACAATCGCGAAGAGGAGCTGGGCAAGGATGCGGGGGAGCGGGCGCTTTCCAACATCGCCCGGCTCTACGACGCGCATGTAAATGATCGTCGCAACAGCAAGCGGCAGTATCTGGCGGGCGTCGGCACGCCCTGCCCGGAAGTCGGCGACAGCGGCGGCCTGCTCGGGCTGTCGATCGGCAAGGGCGGGCGCGAGCGCATCGACTTCGCGCTGCAGGCGCTGGACGAGCTGATCGATACCCAACCCGAGCCGATGCGCATCCTGGTGGTCAGCGTGTCGGTGCTGGGCTTCTCGCGGGGCGCTGCGTCGGCGCGGGCGTTCGCGCGGGATCTGGCGGCGCGCTGCAAGCGCCAGGCCGATGGCACCTGGTTGTACCGCGAACGCATCCCGCTGCGGATCGGTTTCATGGGCGTGTTCGATACGGTGTGCTCGGTGTGGCCGAACCTGGCCGCGGCGGGGATCAATTACCGCAATGGGCATACCGGCTGGGCCGACGGCATGGCGGTGCCGGCCATCGTCGAGCAGTCGGTGCACATGACCGCCGCCCATGAGCTGCGCGGCCAGTTCCCGCTGGATTCGACGCGCGAACACGCCCATTACCCGGCCAATACGGTCGAGATCTGGTTCCCCGGCGTGCACTCGGACGTGGGCGGCGGTTATGACCCGCAGCACCAGGGGCGGCAGAACAGCATCGCGCGCTTTGCCCTCAACGAGATGTACGACATGGCGCAGGCCGGTGGCGTGCTGCTCAACCCGATCAGCCTGCTGGAAGATCACGTCAAGGCCGAGTTCGACAAGCAGGATCCGGAGCTGCAGGCCGTGTTCAACGCCTATCTGCAGGCTGTACGCGTGAAGCGCGGGCGCATGGAGGATGTACAGGCCGCGCACATGCAGCTGCTGTACCGCTGGATGCGGGTGCGCGTGGCCCGTGGCGATCAGTTGCCATCGATGCAGCGCCTGGCGGCACGCGAGGAGGCGCTGCGCGAACAGGTACGGACCCTGCGCCGGCGGCAGTCGCAGCTGCCCGCGCCCTGGGACAACGACAACCTGCACCTGGCCGACCAGGGCAGTGCAGACAAGACCGCCGAGTGGAACCGCGTGTCCGATGAACTCAAGGCGCGTGACGACGAGCTGTCGGCCGTGCGCAAGCAACGGCGTGGGCTGGAGAAAGAGAACGACACGATGGTCGGCAAGATCGTCGGCCTGCGGCGTCGCCGCGAGCGGGGCGCATCGTTGACCATGGCCGAGCGGGTGACCCTCGAGTCGTGGGATGACACGACCCTGCTGCCGCCGGAGGTGGAAACCTTCTTCGATGGCTACGGTCACGATTCGGTGGCGCACTGGTTCATCGGCAACCTCAGCCAGTGGCGCGTGCTGTACTTCGGTGCGACCAAGTACACGCCGGGCAAGGTTGAAGAGGCCGAGGTGGAGGCGGCCGTGCCGGGCTGAGGGCCGCGATACAATGGCGCGCTGGCCCAACCGTTGAATGTGAGTGTCGTGCCCCGTCTGCTTCCGTTGTTCCTGTCCCTGTCCGTGCTGGCCGGTTGTGCCAGCACCCCGGCACTTCCGGCCCATTCCGATGCGTTGTGGCGCCTGATCGAACGCGACTGCCGAAGCGCGCAGGGACCGCAGGGCAGCTGCCTGCAGATGGAAGAAGCGGCTGACCGGCGCGATGTGCTGGTGAAGGACTCCCATGGCGATTTCCAGTTCCTGCTGATGCCGCTGGACAAGGTCAGTGGCATCGAGAGCCCGGGGCTCTACCGCAAGGGCGTACCCAACTACTTTGCTGCGGCCTGGCGGGCCCGTTCCCACACCCAGCAGGCCTTGGCCCAGCCGCTGCCGCGCGAGGTGGCCAGCCTGGCGTTGAACTCGCCGCATGGCCGCTCGCAGCACCAGTTGCATATCCACGTGGACTGCCTGCGTGCCGATGTGGTGCAGGCGCTGGATGCGCAGCAGGCGGCGCTGGGGATGCGCTGGGCACCTTTGCCGGTGCTGCTGCGTGGCCACCAGTACCAGGCGCGCCTGCTGGCCGGTGCGGAGCTGACCGCCAACCCGCTGAACCTGCTGGCCTTCGACCTGAGCGGCCCGGCTGACGTCGGCAACTGGAGCCTGCTGGTGGCGGGCCGCCGCGATGTGTACGGTGCGCCCGGTTTCGTGCTGCTGGCCACCCGGCTCGACCCCGCCACCGGCAACGACGCCAGTGCCGAGGAACTGCAGGACCATGCCTGCAGCGTGCTGACGGGCGCCGGCTCTGCGCTGGAGCGCGTGCGCTAACCCATCGCGGCCTGCCGGGGGCGCCAGGTCGACGCGGTCAGTGCATGCAGGCTGCGATCTTCCCAGCCGTCCGCGCCCAGATGATGGTCGCGCAGCAGGCCCTCCTTCTGGAAGCCGGCCGCGCGCAGCACCTCCGAAAGCCCGGCGCTGTCGTCGGGCGGCAGCATCACGTAGACGCGGTGCAGCCCGACCTGTTCAAACAGGAAGGGGCACAGTGCATGCAGCGTGTGTGCAAAACGTTGCGCATCGCCCCAGTCGGCCTGGCAGAAGCGCTGCAGCTCGGCACTGCGACCGCGTGCCGACTGCAGCCGCACCGTGATCTGGTCGACCAGGGCGTGGCTGGCCTGGTCGAACACGCCCAGCAGCAGGCGGTCATTGTCTTCCTGCAGCCGCGAGCGCTGGATCCCGATGAACAGCTGCACCTCGGCATCGGTGCGGCAGGCCAGGTGGCAGCCACTGCGGCGCTGTCCGCACAGCGTGCGCCAGCCGGCCAGATCGGTGCGCTGCAGCGAGCGCAGGTTGATGGAGCCGTGGCCCAGGTGCAGCAGGTGGCGGCGCAGTACCGGGTGCAGGGCAAGGTGGGAAGCGGGGTTCGGTTCGATGCACATGTGGGCACGATTGCGCCTTTGCGCGCCGATGCCCATGAAAATTGTTGCAAAGTGAGCTGCCCTGCGCGCGGGAGGCCTGCGTTGGTTCAGGCGCAGGCCGATCCGAGGGCATCGCGATGAAAACGAAAGGTCCGATGGCGACGATCTTGGCTTGGTGCGGTGCAGATGGTGGAATGCGCCGTCGGCGGCGCATGTCGAAACCGTCCTGGGTTCCATGGACGGGTTCGACGCGGGGCGCTTCGTGTTTTCTGCTGCCCTGGCCGCCAACGGCATCAGCCAATAGCGTCAAGCCTGGTTGAACGGGCCGGGCCGGCCGTTACGGCAGTGCCTGCACGCTGTACGACTCGATGACGTAGCTGAAGGGCTGCTGCTGGCGGTCGCGCAGCAGGGCGCGCACTTCCAGGATCACGCCGTGGTCGCCTTCGCCGCGCGGCGGCCAGAAGGTCTGGTCGGCCAGGGTCTGGCGCTGGAAACCGAGCGGACCCACCACGCGGCCGAAGGGTTCGTCGCTGCTGTCCAGCACCTGGTTCATGGCGGTGCTGAGGCGGCCCGGCAGGTACCAGTTGTCGGCTTCGGAGAGCACGCGGTTGCCGCAGACCAGCTGCACCCGCCGATAGCGCAGCGGCGTACCGGCGCCTGCGCCGAGCGCCTTCAGCACATCGGCCGGTGCCGCCTTGTCCTGGCCATGTACGCGGACGGCGCGCACGCGCGCCTGTTCAGCCAGGCCGTGCTCGGCGCACCAGCTTTCGAGGGTTCCGGTTGCGCTGGGGCCGGCCAGCACGCGCTGGTGCAGCAGTTCGACCAGGGCGGATGGCGCGACGCGCTGCTGACCGGGCGGTGCGTGCAGTGGCGCGGTGGCACCGGCATCTGCGGCGGACAGGCTGGCGATCGGGGCAGCGGCCAGCAGGGATGCGGCCTGCCAGCGGCGGAGACGATCGTGGCGGTCGGACGGGCCCATGCGGCATCACAGCGGAAACAGGTGTCTATGGTACCCGTTCAGGCGTGCACCGGGCGTGCCGATCACGTCGGCAGCCGTGGCCATTCATTGCGCTGGCGAATACGAGACATGCAGATATTTCGTTGGCCGATGCCGTGGGGGCGGCGCACGATGGGCCCCTTGATGGCTTTACGGGAGTTCCCCCCATGACCCTGCAGTTCGTCCAGGGCGGCGTCGATCGCGATGGTGCGCCGGTGCATTTCCATATCCGCGACGGCCGTTTCGACGGGCTCAGCCGCGAGGCGGTCCCGGCCGAAGGTGCCGAGATCATCGACCTGCAGGGCTTCACCTTGCTGCCCGGGCTGGTCGATGGCCATATCCACCTGGACAAGAGCTTCGTCGGTGATCGCTGGCATCCGCATCAACCGGTGGCCAGCCTGCGCGAGCGCCTGGCGGTGGAGAAAGCCGCCGTCGCCGGGGCCGCACCGATGGTGGACCGCGCCGAAGCGCTGATTCGCCAGTGCAGTGGCTTCGGCACCGTGGCCATGCGCTGCCACGTGGATATCGACGCCAGCACCGGCCTGCGCCACCTGCAGGCGGTACGCGAGGCCGCGCAACGCTGTGCGGACATCATGCAGATCCAGCTGGTGGCGTTTCCGCAGGCGGGCGTGATGTCCTGCGCGGGCACGGCCGCGGTGCTGGAACAGGCCCTGGCCGAGGGCGTGGAGGTGCTGGGCGGCATCGACCCGACCACGCTGGATGGGGATGCCGAAGGGCAGCTGGCCCTGCTGTTCGGCCTGGCCGAGCGTTATGGCGTGCGCCTGGACATCCACCTGCATGAGCCGGGTGAAACCGGCCTGGCCCAGCTGCTGCGCATTGCCGCGCGGACGCGCGCGGCCGGGCTGCAGGGCAGGGTGGCGGTCAGCCACGCGTATGCCCTCGGCGAAGTGCCGTTGGCACGCGCGCTGCAGGTGGGCGAGGCATTGGCCGCTGCCGGCGTGGCGATCATGAGCAACGCGCCGGGCGACCACCCGTTCCCGCCGCTGCGGGCGCTGCACGATGCGGGAGTGCGGGTGTTCGCGGGCAACGACAACATCCGCGACTGCTGGTGGCCGTATGGCAATGGCGACCTGCTGCAGCGTGCGATGTTGCTGGGTTACCGCTCGGGGTTCTACACGGATGCGGATCTGATGTTGGCGCTGGAGATGGTGACCACCCATGCGGCGGCGGTGATCGGGTTGCCGGAGTACGGGATGGGCGAGGGGATGCCGGCGACGTTCGTGGCGGTGCGGGCGGATCACGGTCCAGCGGCGGTGGCAGGTGTGCCGGCCGAGCGGCGCGTCGTTGTTGGCGGGCGGTGGGTGTAGTGGGCAGGGCTTGCAGCCCTGCACCTGCTTCAATCCAGGGCAACGGCCAAAGCCAGAGCGGCATTCCGTGGGATGGCGGGGCGGTGTGGGTGGTCAGGACACGCCG
>NZ_JACVTT010000220.1:0-239 GCF_016624665.1 Stenotrophomonas sp. S39
CTTGCCAAGGTTGAGGTCGCGAGTTCGAGTCTCGTTTCCCGCTCCAGATTCTACAGGGCCCCGGTAGGGGCCTTGTTTTTCTCCCGCCACGGCAAGGTGGGGCACGTTGGGCCACAAGGCTTTGCGCGCAGTCAGAAAGGTGAAATCGCTGGTGTGTGTTCCGGATTTCCGGTACCATGGCGGCTTGCGCGGGAATAGCTCAGTTGGTAGAGCGCAACCTTGCCAAGGTTGAGGTCGCG
>NZ_JACVTT010000221.1:0-238 GCF_016624665.1 Stenotrophomonas sp. S39
CACCGTGTCCGGCGAGCATGTTTCGCTGTTCGCGCAGAGCGGCCCACTGCGCGTGATTGCCGCGCAGGGGCCGGTCAGCCTGCAGGCCAACGACGGCGAGCTGGAGCTGCTGAGCGACCAGGCATTGACCATCACTGCCACCGACGACCGCATCGACGTGCTGGCCCAGACCAAGGTGGTGCTGCAAGCCGGCAGCAGTGCGATCACGCTGGAAGGCGGGAACATCACGTTCAGCTGC
>NZ_JACVTT010000222.1:0-234 GCF_016624665.1 Stenotrophomonas sp. S39
GGTCGCGGCATCCATGCCGCTCACACCCCCTCAACCGGACCCACCCCGCCTCCGACAGTTTTCTGCGGCCTGTTGGAACAGCGTTCTGCTTTGGTGGGTGCCGACCGTTGGTCGGCACCGATGAATTCATTCGATATCCGACAGATGTGCCGACCAAGGTCGACACCTACCAACCGCCTGTGGCAGTAGATCCACGCCATGCGTGGATGAATTCATTCGATATCTGACAGATGT
>NZ_JACVTT010000223.1:0-233 GCF_016624665.1 Stenotrophomonas sp. S39
CATCCACGCATGGCGTGGATCTACTGTAGAGCCGAGCCCATGCTCGGCTTGCCGCAGCCGAGCATGGGCTCGGCTCTACATCACACCCATCACCGCTGCGACGGGCCCCAGTACCCCAGGTCCCTGCGGATCTGCAGGTCGCGCATCCAGCTGCCGAACGGCTTGCGCCGCAGGGCGCCCATTTCGCCGGACAGGAAATCCTCGGTCGCGGTGATCACCCGCTCGCTGGAGCG
>NZ_JACVTT010000224.1:0-229 GCF_016624665.1 Stenotrophomonas sp. S39
CGATATCTGACAGATGTGCCGACCAACGGTCGGCACCCACCAACAGCCGCACGGAATCCGCGGGAAAGGCACGGGGTCGGATCCCGTTGCTGCGCAACGGGCTCTGACCCCAGATGAAGTTCGATAGCTGACAGAAAAATCGTGTCGACCAACGGTCGGCACCCACCAACAGCCGCGTGAACCTGTCGAAGGCGGGGCGGTGTCGGATTGCGGGGTGTCCGCGGCATGG
>NZ_JACVTT010000225.1:0-228 GCF_016624665.1 Stenotrophomonas sp. S39
GCGTGGATGGATGCCGACGGGTGGCCGGGCACCGAGCGGTAGAGCCGACTGCTGGTCGGCTGGCTTTGGAAATGTGGAACGCAGCCGAGCATGGCTCGGCTCTACAGAAAGCGCAGCCGGCCAGCGGCCGGCTCTACCCACCACGGAGGGATCGTGCCGACCAACGGTCGGCACCTACCAGAGCGGTAGATCCACGCCATGCGTGGATGGATGCCGACGGGTGGCCGG
>NZ_JACVTT010000226.1:0-222 GCF_016624665.1 Stenotrophomonas sp. S39
TGAGCATCAAGAACGGCGAGAAGGATGCCAAGGGCTCGGAAGAGAGCGTGGGGCGCATCCAGCTGTAAAGCGGTAGCGCCAGGCCACGCCTGGCGATGAAGGAATGGGTAGCGCCGGGCCACGCCCGGCGGTATTTACGCGGCGTAGCGCCATTAATCACTCTCGTTGGCGTCGCACTGCGCCAGACAGTTTCCACTGCGGCCCAGGATCGGTCGTACAGGC
>NZ_JACVTT010000227.1:0-222 GCF_016624665.1 Stenotrophomonas sp. S39
ATATTGAGGGGGTTTTGAAAAAATGTGAAATCCGACATTTTGTGGATATGGTCATTTTCGATGTTTTGCAAAAATGGGAAATCTGCCATTTTGTGGATTTGGTCATTTTCGATTTCGATGTTTTAACCTAGTGTACTGGATTCTACTCGTCAAGCCCTTTCATATGAGAACCATATTGAGGGGGTTTTGAAAAAATGTGAAATCCGACATTTTGTGGATAAG
>NZ_JACVTT010000228.1:0-219 GCF_016624665.1 Stenotrophomonas sp. S39
GGCTGCCGCCTGAAACGGCTTCATGGCGTCCGTTTTCAGGGAGCCAGATCACACACCCCGCAAACCCACAGTGCCCCGCCTTCGACAGTTGGCCGGTGGCCAGTAGATCCACGCCATGCGTGGATGACCCTCAATCGGAATCGAATATTTCGAATTGAAATCGAAACGCATCCACGCATGGCGTGGATCTACCGTGCCGACCAACGGTCGGCACCCACC
>NZ_JACVTT010000229.1:0-217 GCF_016624665.1 Stenotrophomonas sp. S39
AGCGGGTCGCGGCGCTGCGCTTGCTCGCAGCCGAGCATGGCTCCGCTCTACAGGGAACCCATCGACCGGAGAGAATTCATTCCCCGGACGAATTCATCCACGCATGGCGTGGATCTACTGGGCGGTATCCATAGCGCTGGGACCCCCGCGCAACCCACCCGGCCGGCCACGGACAGGCTCCGTGCGCGCCAGCCACGGAGTGAAGAAGGAAAGGCAG